>CAYPMS010000063.1:0-19762 GCA_964411655.1 uncultured Fibrobacter sp. | reverse complement strand
AGAATATGACTTCAGAATTTCGATAGTACCTGTGTCCAGTTCTCCCCATTCGATACTGCAATTATATTCGCCAGGGTATTTTGAAGAAACCGGATTATCATAGACCTGATTACAAACTATAAATAATGCTGCCAACAATGCGGTCAGACATAGATAGCCTATTTTAAACCGGGTGATCTGTAAGGTATTCCGCATAGCTACCCCCCACCGGTGGTGTATGGTGTTATTGTCCTGATATTTATTTACAGAAAGATATAAAAACCCTAATTTCCTTAAGCCCCTGAATTCCCGTAAATTTCCCAGATTGTCCCTAAATCCCCAATGGGGACTTCAGGATCTCTTAATGCAACTCTAGACTTAATAACGGGGTTTTAATCCCTTCCGCTCTTATTCCTCTTTGAGGGATTGGGGGTAATGTCAAAACAGAAACGTCAGTGTCAACCCAGACAATCCGATAGCGGTCAATGCCGCACCAGAAATCATACCGGCCATTCCGACTTTGGCAAAGTTCTCATATCTTCTTACTTCTTCCGGATTGTAAACACCTGGCGTTCTCATCCTATCGTATTTTTTATAATAGGTATCATTTACGTAATAACTTCCTGCACCCATTATGATTCCGGCCAGTGCGAAGACACCTGATGTCACCCTCAGATGTACCTTTCGTTCTGATACAGCCTGTTTTTTCCCAGTTTCAGTGGCCGATGGGGATTGTGTAATTGGTTGGGAGGAAGGTATGTATTGAGGCAGTTTTACAGTATCCACATAAACCATTGGTATCGGCTCAGATTTATTCTGTGCCAGATCATAAAAGCAAAGCTTGTTGTCTTCAAAAGTCAGAGCTTTACTCCCCAAAGTTACATTATGATATTTGTTATTAAGAAAGAGCACAGAGTCCAGAAGGAAGATGGATGCATTTCGGGTTGCAGACAGACCATACTTGCTGTCACATACATGGGTATACCTGGCTTCCAGTTCTCCACCATCTTGAACGTAAATTCCATCCCATGGGATTTCTATATCAGGTGGAAAAGGATTATAATACATGTCATGGTCCAATTTACGTAACAGGATCCTCTGGCTTTTATTACCCTTGAGAACCAGCTTTCCTTTGACTATGATTTTAGTGTCCTTTTTAAACAGAATGGTGGAACCTGGCATAACAGTCATAACCTTGCCGGAATCGACTGTCAGATCATGAGGAACCAGGTAAATTCCCCTGGGATAATCTCCATCCTGCTTCTTATCGATGAAAGGAATTATTCCTTTCTGAATGTAAAACTCCGATTCTTCATCAGTAAATTGAGCCAAAACAGTTGCCTGAAACAAAAATAGCGGGATTATTAAAAGCGGATAAGTGCAGGCAAGAAAACTTTTCACCTGAATTAACCCCTTCATGCAGTTATATTTTCCTCTGATATTCAATTGAGCAAAATAACATAAAGCATAAAAAGGGGCAAGTTTGATTTGCCTTACAGTATGCCAGAATAACAAATAAAATGATCCAAAAAGGGACCAAACAACCAGGAGCTACCGGTTTAATTTAAAAAAAACCTTAGCAGATGACATATAACAAGTGAAGATTACTCCGATATAAATCGACTATGCACTTCCGGAGATTTCTCTTTCCATTCAAGCGAACCGGTTCTGGAGCAGCTATAAAGCTGCCAGTGCATAGAAAAGCAGAAGCAGAAACCGCCTTACTCAATAAATGGCGGCTTCTTTTGGTTTAGCGTACCAACTACACCCCTGCCAGTCTTTCCTTTTCCTGGCGGAAAACATTAAGTTTGGTTTCCACCTCACCCAGTAAAAATCTCAGTTCAGAGGTTTTTTCCACCGCAGTCTGAATACGCTGTTCCTCTGTCTTTAAATTGTTCATAGAAGCTCTTATATCTTCCAACAAGAGATTCAAACTGCTTATGCGATTTTCAGCCTCTTTAATAAGTTGTTTTTCCCTGGCAAGTTCCCGTATTCTTTTTTCTACAGAATCAGTCATCCTGGTCATGTCTTCGACCTGGTTTCCGATCTTTTCGATCTCTTTAGCTCTGCTGTTAATGGTATCGATCTGCATAGATGCACGATCTATGATATCAGTAAGGCTGTCGATTTTCTTCTGCGCCGAATTGACCAGATCCCGTCCCTTATCAATCGATTCGATGCGGATTTCCATATCAGAGACCACGGTATCGATATTGGCTATTCGAGAATCGATAGCCTCAATCTTGCTGGTCCTGCGGTTTATCTGATCCATTTCGGCCTTGAGATTTTCCAGTAATTTTTCCACAGATGCAAGCTGCTTCTGGGCTCTGTCGATATCTGCCCGATGCAATTCGATATTTTTGAGAGAACCTTGTATGTTATCCATGACAGTCTGGAATTTCTGATGGTGCTGATTTACAGTTTTATCCATGTCGTTAACCTCGCCAAGGAAAACATCCAAATTCTTGCGACCGGCACCTAACAGATCTTCCAATTCTTTCTGCATATTTACTATTTTCTCTTCATCCTTAAGGAGACTCTGTTTCTCTTCAGACAATCTCAGCATCATTTCCTTGGCTTCCAGAGACTGCATGGAGATAGCAGAAAGCTGGGCAGTAATATCCTCCACGACTTTCTGCTCCTTACTGAGGCTCTGAATTTTCATATTGATATCGCCCAGCAGGTAATTAAGCTGATCGAGTCTTTTCTCTGTTTTGTCGATCATGGCTTTGCGTTGGAGCTGTGCTGCCACTCTTTCATCTATCTCCAAGACCATCTTACCCAGATCTTCGATTTTTCTTTCAACCTCTCCGATAATTTTGGCCTTTTCTTCGGTTTGCCTGATCTTCTCATTGGCAACATCCGATAACAGCTTCAACTGATCGATACTTGCAGCAACCGATTCCACCTCCTGCTCATGTTTGCTCAGGTCATCTATTTTCTCTTCCAGCAATCCAACCCTCTGGAAAAATTTCTCCACCTGTTCATTGGTTTTTTCGATTTCACCACGATGTACCGAAAGCATTTCCTCTTTCTTATATGTATCATCTATCAGTATCCGTAAATCGTTAAGTTGTTTGTCAAACTTCTCGATGATACTCTCCTTCTCCACAACAGAATCCACTCTGGAACCAATAGCATTGATATCCTGCTCCATATTCTTGATCTTCTGATTTAAGGAGTCAACAATTTGCCATTCCTGAGTGACCTCCTCAACCTTGACCCGGATTTTATCAGCTGTCTTTTCATATTCGGTAACCTGAGCACGGGTATTTTCCACCATCTGCTGATGCTTGGACAAGGTGTTCAGTATCGCTTCGGTATTTTTTGCCAGATTATTAATATCATGAACTTTCTCATTTACCTGATCGATATATTTGCTGCCCCGCTGAAATTCCACGAGTTTTGATTTCAGATCATTGTCCAGTTGACGAATCTCCTCGATCTTCTGATTCGCTTCCAGCATCACCTGCTCAAATCTTCTGATTTCATTTATGGAAGACTGGCTCTGATTGAGCATCTGTTCGATTCTGCTGATATTTTTTTCGGTTTTTTCCAATGATGCAAATTTATTCTGAAGCTGCTTCAGGTCAGCATCGGTCTTCCAGGTCAAAGCACTAAGTTTACCGGCCTGATCAACTGCTTTTTCCACCACCAGATGCTGAGTTTCCAGAGACTTGATTTTAGTCTTTACATATTCCGAAAGACTGTTCAGATTGTCTATTTTTTCCTTCATCACCCTGAAACGCTCTGTTTCGATTTCAAGTTCAGAGAGGCGGCTGCGAATCTGCTCTGCATTGTTCAGCACATCTGTAATCTCTGACTGAGTCTTGGAAGATATTTCATTAAATGAAGTTAAACGCTGCTCGAGCTTATCGATGGCAGCAATTGCCTTTAACTGGCGCTCTTCGATCTCAGAGATTCCTTTAACGGCTTCCTGCAGCAATGAACCTCCACTGGATTCAAATTTTTTGATTACTGCATCAACCCGCTTTTCCATAGAATCAATGAACTTCTCATTATCAGTAATCTTGAGAACCATCTGCTCAATCCTGGAGACCCGATCCTCAAAAACAATAGCTTTGTGTAAAAGCTCCTCTACCCGAGCTGTACCATCAACAACCTGATCTACTCTGGTCTTGACCTGATCATACTCCTGATGAAGATCACCAATGCCACTTTTCAGCTCACTTACCAAATGATGTTCTTCCTGAATCAGAGAACGTTCCTTCTCTACCGATCCAATAAGAGAATGCAACTCCGCTTTTTCATTACGGGCATTTCTCACCAATTCCTGAATTTCATTCAGATGACTTTCAAGCACCTCTGCCAGTTCCTGAGGATCTTTGAATTCTTTCTTTTTTGACAGTGAAAATATCATAGAAGGAGCTCCTCTTTGGGAATTGTCACTTCCCTGGTTATTTTCCATGAACCATTCTTTTTTTCTAATACCATTTGTTTACCGTTTTGCTGACTGCTTTTATCTGATTTATAAGTCTGAAGGAATTTCAATGTTGCTGAGTTTTCAGAAACATCCATCACCAGAACCTTATCTATTGTAACATTTATGCTGGAATAAATCTCAAAAGTACGTATTTTACGCTCTGCCCAGCTTCTCCATTTGACTCCCTGACTGTTGAATCCGGAAGTGTCATAAAATTCCTTGTATCTGTTGATATCCATCGATTCCCAGGCTTTTCCCCAATTCTCAAGCAGTGTCTTGAATTCCTCTTCAAACCGTTTACGATGAACAAACATTATTTCCCGTTTATTGTTTATCAATTCAAAATCCGGTATGGATAGCGGATCATCTGCTTCTTTATCTACAATAAAAACCGGGGTTCCTATACCATCTTTCAGATAAGATCCAAGCAGCAGAAGTTGATCATTGGCGATCTCAAGGCAACCCTTGGTTTCTCCGGGAAAAGAATCTGGCTCTGTACCATGAATCCAAATACCCTGACCGCTACGCCCTTCTTCACGATCCTGCTGATTAGGATAATCCAGAACGTAAGCCAAAGGGCCGTAGATAGAGGAAAGCTCCCGTTGCTCTTTCCGCTCAATAATAAAATAGAGTCCCTCAGGAGTGCGCCTGTCACCAGCTGTTTTTTTTCGCCCCGGCTGAGCGCCGGTTCCCATGGAAAAAGTATGCAGAATCTGCCATTTCCCTGTGGTGTTCTGCAATAGATACATGGTTTTATTTTTTTTATTAGCCAGAATTATGTAATAGTCTGCTGGAGAAGAACTGGAAGACTCCTTCAAATAATAAGCTGTGCTGTCTTTTGCAGGTGTTCCAATTGAAGAAGGAAAAGAGCTGTCACCCTGTAAAATATCTCTCTTTTCAGCCTCCCCTTTTAACAGGGAATCCTGAGTAGGTAACCCCTGGAAATTCTGCTCAGGGTTTTTAGCATTAATTGCAGCTTCCGGATTACCAAAGGGTTTTAATTGAACCAATTTAAATATCCCCCACAAACCAACGGTTGCTAATAGCAGAAATACCCCATATAACGCCAGTTTCCTGGATTTTTGCAGAATCCCCTTTAATTCGAGCGGTTTTTTCTTCTGAGAGTAGGCTTTGGATATCTCAAAAATCTTAATCCAAGCCTGAAATTTATACTCCAATACCTTAAGCTGGTATAGGATTTTAATTCTCAGACCATCTAACATATAGACTTTCCACGAATTAAGCTGATCATTGAACAGTGTTAAGCAAAAAACATTATACCATTTCAGTAATAGATACTGCATCATTTTTCTATCAGAAATGGTCATACCCTACTTCTCAGCAGATTGCCACAGCGGACAGCCCCTCTATTTCGGAGAAGGGTTCAATCCTTGAGAAGTAAATGTAAGGAAAGACGGGCACACTATTAAAGAAGAGGTTCCATTTTTCCGAAGCAAACTGCTGTGGAGGCCGGTAACTATAGTGAGAACGGGTTCACCCTCCACAGCAGTCTTCTGTGAAGAAGGAGAAGCAGTCTATTGCTGAGAACGGGACTTTAACTGAAAACTTTCAATCAAACAAATAGCTCTGTCAAGCATCTCAACGGTTTCTTTTTCAGAAACACCTTTGAATGATATACCCTTTTGATTTGCGGACTGTGGGCAGTATGACTCTATTTCGGTTTCGTGAAAAAATCCGATAGCAGGCCGATTCAACAATCCGGCAACCACATAAAGAAGAGTGTTTCCGGTGATGATCAGATCCGACCTGGAGACCAGTGCAGCCGTTCTGGATTCGGATAGATGAGTCAGCACCGGTAATTTTTGCGTTTTTAACCATTCTGTTTCTTTCCCAGAATCGATATGATCAGCATATAAATACATTTCCCCATTATTTAGCTCTTTAAACCTGCAAAGAAACTGTTCGGCGCATTGCTGCCCGAATTTTCTGAACAAAAAGAGGGCATCGACTCCAATCAGAGAGCCTTTCCTCTTTATTTTTGATTCTCTCAACAAATGATCTATTTCATCGAGTACCTTCGGTGCCACGCTCCAGCATACCCCTTCCGGCTTTGCACCGAAAAGATCAGAGATTGAACAGTTTAAATCTGGAATATACTTTCTTTGTTTTGAAGGACTTACCTGGAGATTAAGGAAAGGAAATTCGCCAGCACCATAATATCCTACCCGGGTAGGCGCCGCCGAAGCTCCGGCAAGATAAAGTAATGGCAGATCAGGCTTATGATCCAGCAGAAAACAGATATCCACTATTCCCCTGAATTCTTTTGCCAACCCGGTGAACTGTTTGGAAAAAGTTCTGCTGGAATCCAGATCATATTCAATAACGTTCAAACCTGGTATCATTTTCACCAGCGAAGTTGTCTGACGCTCACATACCAGTGTAACACCTGCATGTTTAAATAATGAAGCTATTCCGGTAATATTCTGAAGCTGATACAAAACATCAATCGGACTCTGTGGCAATATCAGAAGTATCTCTTTAACTTCAGATATATTAATTGGGAAACAGATAGCCGATACCTTATATCTTCTTTTTAAGATAAAGGAGGCTAGTCTGTAAATCCCTGATTTACCGATTAATGCCAAAACTGCCCGTCTGATCAAATTTTTTGATTTTTTTTCCATGTTATTATAAAATTATCTACGCAGAACGTAGTTACTCCTTTGCGGAAAAATAGCACGCGATTGGGAAGACCTGCAACTTTTAATTTGGGCCAGCTGTTTAGCTTTTTTTTTCCGGAGCATTATGCCAATAAAGAAATTTATTGAACCCCTTGAGGTAGTACTCCTTTTCTCAACATGGATACTCCTTATAGTTGTAAATTTTACGGCTGCCGAAAAAGGTCTGCCCTATTCCTATGAAATCCTGGGTGGTCTGTCTATTTTTTGTACTCTTCTTTTCGCTTCCCCCATCCTGAGAAAAAAAACAGTTAACTTATCCTGGATTCAAACAGCAACTGTGTCTGTTATTGCTTTTGCCGCGGTACAGATCTCAAAGGGAAACATCACTGTTGAAAAACTCCATTTCCCCGCACTTTACTTTATTATAGCAGTAAGTAATTCGATAATGGGGAAAAATTTAGCCTGGATAAGCTCATTTCTAATTCTGGCGGCAGGTGAAACTGCCAGCTTTTTCTTAAACGCCTGCATTTCAAATGTAGATCTGCAGTCAATAATAATGGATTCTGATAATTATTACCCATTAATATACCTTTTCATTTCAAGCTTTTTTCCATCAATCCTGAGCAGACCCTCACACTCAGCGAATACTAAAAGCCAAAAAATCTTTGTTTCCCCTGAAGTATCCACGATAAAAAACAATACAGTTTTTTTACAGTTAAATACCGATACACAAAGTAAAACACCGGCGGCAACTCAAAATACTTCCTTAAACTATATAAGAGATATAGACAATCAGAATGCTGATAATGTGCAGAATCTGCTCTATAGCATAGTCTATTTCATGAGCCGAAATTTTAAGGCCCATTCATCGTTAGGTTTTATTTTCAATCCTGTTACCAGGTCTTTCGATTTGAACTCATTTCAGTCGAAAAGTGTTTATATTGCAAAAGGCATCTCCATTCCACTGGGTAAAGGGATTATCGGTAAAACCGGGCTCGAAAAGAGAGCCTTTATGAGCGGAAACCTTCCGCTGTATAATTCTGAAATCCTCTATTACAGTTCCCCGGTGGAGATAAATTCACTTCTGGCAGCACCGATTATTTCCGACACAGATGAACTTTTAGGCGCACTGGCTCTTGATAGTATAGATAAAAATGCCTTTAAAGATCAGGACAAGGAGATACTTAAAAGATTCTCCATTCTGGCTGCAGCACTGATTACCAATGCACGAATGAGAGCATTCCAGGAACGAACAGCCCATACCTTTCAGATCTTTTATCATGCCAGCCATCGTTTCACCACTTCACTTGATCTGAATAATGTATTTGAAGTGCTTTTTACAACTGTCCCCATGATCACACCATGCAGCAGACAAATAGGAATTGTCTTTGATGAAAACAGAAATGTAGGAAGAATTGTCGGAATTAATGGAAACAGTCTGGATATCAAACCCGGAATGGAATTTCCAATTAATCAAGGCCTCTACTCCTTTGTTTTTCAAAAAAGAAAGATGGTTAATATCAACGATTATCTTCCATACCTGCACAAGTATTACCGTTTTTTCCCCAATGAAAAAAAAGACCAGTCTATCCGTTCTCTGATCATCTTCCCCATAACCGATGATGAATTCAGATGCAGAGGAGTTTTTTCGATCGAAAGCAATGAACCGAATCAGTTCACAAATGAAACGGTACAGATCTTCAGCACCCTGATGGAGAATGCATCGGTTGCATTTACCAGGGCAGTGCTTTACCAGAGAATGGAACTGCTTGCAACCACCGATGGACTTACAGGACTCAATAACCACAGGCATTTTCAGGAGATTCTCGCCAAAGAACTTGAAAGAGCCAAACGATACAAACACCATCTTTCATTACTTCTGATGGATATCGATCATTTCAAAACCTTTAACGATACCTATGGACATCCGGTTGGAGACCTGGTTCTTAAAGAGATCTCTCTTTGCATTCAGAAATCAATACGCACCAACGACATTCCAGCCCGCTATGGCGGAGAAGAATTTACGGTCATCATTCCGGAAACAAACCAGGCTAACGCATTAATTATTGCCGAAAGGATTCGTGTCACCATAGAAAAGCATGTCATACAATCTCTGGAAAAGAAGCTTCATGTAACTGTCAGTATCGGCTGCGCCACTTATCCTTCTCAAGCTATCTCTCAGCAGGAACTGATCGATCTTGCTGATAAAGCTCTTTATTACTCAAAAGAACATGGCCGCAATCAGGTCAATGTGTACCAACCCATTATGACTGATAATGGGAAAATGCATAAAAACTGAATTCGTATTTCAGTTAAATGAGTATTTTATCCTGAATCAGGCGATGTACAGACACCTGGGCGTAAAAATCCAGTATTCCTAATTTTCGGACTGGCAGGAGATCGGGGGCTGGGGTTGGAAGGCAGTGAGACATTTAGAGTGCAATTTAAACAGGTGCATAGAGAATTTAGAGACTTGCTGTAACAAATATCAGTAACAATACTGGAAATAATCATGAAAATTACTTTTTTAGGCACAGGTACATCTCATGGTGTGCCATCTATCGACTGTATGATGAGTCGGTACAGCAATTGCCCAAAAGGGGTTTGCAAGCTGTCAGAAGACAACCCAAGGCACAGGCGTACCCGCTCTTCGATATTGGTTCAAATAAATGATTACTGCATTTTAATCGATGTATCTTCCGATTTCAGAAGCCAGATTCTAAGAGAGCAGATCAGAAAAATCGATGCAATCCTGATAACCCACTCTCATGCAGATCATATCAGTGGAATTCCTGATATCCGCCCCTTTACCAAAGACCAGCCTTTACCTTTCTACGGTTCCAATGAGAGTATCACCAGTATTCAGAAAACCTTCAGCTATATATTTGATCCTAACACTACCATTGGAGGCGGTATCCCTAAACTGCAGCCCCATATAATTGAAAACACCTTTCAACTCCCTTCCGAAATTCAGGTTAGCACTATTAAAGTCGATCATGGCAATCTCAAAGGTTGTTTTGGATACCGGATCGGCCCGCTTGCTTATATACCGGATATGAAATCTATTGATCAAATAAACCTGGATAAACTTAAGGGCACAGAATTACTGATATTGAATTGCCTTAGAGATGCCCCGGCCCACCCTACTCATCTGACTTTGCCAGAAAGTATCGAATTTGCCAGGAAAATCTCTCCCCGGCTCTGCTATTTCATCCACATGTGCCATGATATACATTATGAAACTGATTCAAAGAACCTGGAATCGTGGATGAATTTTTCCTATGATGGCCTGGTGATTAATATTTGACAAAAGGTGAGTGAAATGGAGAATTACAAAAAAGAGTTCATCGAATTTATGGTTAAAAGTAAGGTACTTACTTTCGGAGATTTTATAACCAAAAGCGGAAGAAAAACCCCTTTTTTTATTAATACCGGCAATTACAGCACAGGCGCACAGCTTCTGAAACTGGGTGAATATTATGCAGAATCTCTGATGCATAACCTGCCCCAGAGTTTCGATGTTCTCTATGGCCCGGCCTATAAAGGAATACCTCTGGCAGTGGCTACCTCGATGGCATTGGCTTCCAGATTTTCCCAGCAAACCGCATTCTGCTTTAATCGCAAGGAAATAAAGGATCATGGTGAGGGAGGAAACCTCATCGGACACAAGCTTAAAGATAATGACCGTGTTGTGATTATCGAAGATGTAATCACTGCGGGAACCTCTGTGAGAGAATCCATCCCTCTTCTACGGTCTGTTGCCAACATCAATGTAAGCGCACTGGTGGTTTCTGTTGATCGCATGGAAAAGGGCCAGAGCAATAAAAGCGCTCTCGCGGAAATAAAAGAAGAATTCGGGATAAATACATTTTCGATTGTAACTCTGGAGGAAATTGTCGATTACCTTCATAACCGCGAAATCGATGGTAAAATCATACTCGATGATGACATTCTTCAGAGAATAAAGGATTATCGGGAAAAATACGGGGCGGTGTAATAAAAATACCCCAATAAATATGGCATCCCGATAGGACTAAGGATTTGCCATATGGCAGGCATGTTTCTCTTTTGCAGGTTATAATCCGTCTCCCTGGTCACCGGCAGGGACGGTTATGTTATTGTACATCTTGTAATAGAAATTGCCAATTATAAGGGATGTTGTATTTGTTAAGAAACCAAATATCCCTCCCTGAAATCTTTTTTGTAATGTGATTCTGATTCTGTATATCTTTAACGTTTGAATATATTTGAGAATGAGAATAGGAAATTTGCCGTGAACAAACTGTTTTTGAGTCCACTTTCCAGTTCTGAAACTTGTTGGGCTTTTATACTGGCCTGCAAGTCAGACTGATATTGGTTGAAAAGATCACTGCCTGATGACCTTTAACAAATACATCTCCGATATCCCATTTAGTATTTGGTTACTCATAACAGTGACTTCATTTCAGGAAAAATTATTTGAATAAATAAACAGAATGAAACAATTGTATGAAGCGATGCTTTTCATTTTTGTACCGTTAGAGTTTGAATTTATTGTTTAATACCACGATGCTGAATATCATGGTTATTGAATAAAATTGATTAGTTCACTCCCGATTCTGCTAAAACTATGTCTTCATCAAAGGCAGTAGGTATTTTTAGTGATCCGGCAGTGAATTAAACCATAATTGTTTTTCACATGAAAAAATTAAAATTAACCAGTCCTTATACAATATTACTAGCTTTCAGTTTTCTTTTTATTGTCCTGTGTTTTTTTCTGTTATCAAATATGGGACGATGGCTGGTTATTTCTGACCCAATCCCTGAAGACCTGGACATTATTGTAACTTTTGCCGGAGAACGTGAGCGGGTGGCCTATTCCAGAGAATTATCTGCCAAATTCCCCAAATCCTTCTGGATATTAAGCGACTATAAGAACGGTTATTCCCGATTACTGCGCAAATCCAACTTCGACATGTCCAGAGTTCATATCGTTGATACCTGCCAGAACACCGTCTCCGAAATCGATGCAGTAAAGAAATGGATCAAAAAGAACCAACAGAAATTCAAGGGGAAATCCCAGATTTCCATTGGTCTGGTGTCCAGCCCCTATCATATGCGCAGAATTCAACTGATAGTAAAAAATCAGTTTAAAAATGACATTTATCGTTTCTATTATCTGCCAGTCCCTCTGGAACGATACAATTGGACCGCCAAAATGTTTAAATATTGGTGGAGTACCGGATCCGTTTCCAGAGCGGTTATCTCTGAATTTCAGAAAATCATCTATTTCATACTTATATACTGATCCGGAATGGAAGTCAGACCACTCTATAAAACATTACCACCTTTAAGCATTCAAGCTGCTGATGTCAACAGTTCTTTTACAAAAGTTTACCTTTCTTTCTATGGACTTAACTTTGCCTTTTCTGACTATCATATCGGCACAATAAATACTGGAAACACTCCGGTTATTGCCCAGATTTTCCGCCCCCTCTTCAGCAACGCTACTATACTTCTTTCCCATGGACTTTTTGATCACAGCGCTCTGTTTAAACACATTATAAACCATTTTCTCGAACTGAATTTTACCGTGGTGACTTTTGATTATCCAGGCCACGGACTATCCCCCGGTTCTTTGCAGATGTACGATGATTTCAAAGTGTATTCCGATTCCTTGAATTCGGTCAAGGATTTCTGCCTTCAGTCCCTCCCCCAGCCTCTTCATCTGCTGGGACACAGTACAGGTTGCAGCGCAATAATCGAACTGTTGCGTTCCAGACCATCGACTGTGTCCGGTATTTCTTCTGTTATTTTTCTGGCACCACTTATCCGTCCAGTATTCTGGTATGCTTCACAAATCGCATTCAGGATATTAAGAAAAAAAATCAGGGCAGTTCCAAGAATTTATCGCTCTATCTCCTCTGATAAATCATTCCTTGCTTTTTACAGAAAAGACCCGCTGCAGGCTGCAGAATTGTCGCTCAACTGGGTAAATGCTCTTATCAACTGGAATAAGAAAGTGGGGAACATGACAAAAACCAACAAATCAATACTGGTGATCCAGGGGACCTCTGATAATATTGTGGACTGGAAACATAATCTTGCAGTATTGAAAATGCTTTTTAAGGTAAAGTGCAGTCTGATATCCGGTTCAAGACATCACCTGCATAATGAAAGCTACTGTTTTCGTCAGAAAGCACTGGAATTAATGGGAGAGTATCTCCAATCAGTTAAACGTTAGAGAACACAGAGTGCACCCTGGTATTACTTATTAACCCCACAGCAAAGCACAATATCTCCGGATTGATGTACATAAACAGCCATGAATTCTATTTGGTTTTTTTCAGGGTTTTTATATTTATACTCGATCCAGCCTGAACCTTTGTTTTTTGCAATCATTATCATTTCTTTTCTGAACATTTTGCCGTCTACATCAGGTACATCTATAAGGTTCACACCAATTAGTTTGTGGTTTTTTGGATGAGCCATCATGGTTCCGGAAGTGTCGTATGCGATAACAAACATTTCTCCCTTACAAAACCGCCCATTTTTCTTTTTCAGTTCATTCATGCAGGTCTCTTTACCATAAACTGACATGAATTCTGCGGCTTTTTTCACCAGATCCACTGCTTTCTGTGCTTCGGATGCCCAAAGTGAAAATGACATCGATATGACAAAAAGTGTAATTAATGGGTTCAGAATCCTTCTGATCACATTTCTCCTCCTGCGCCTATTAACCGGATTGTCAGCAATTAATTATATATTTACAATAAATCATAATCAACGGTTAAAATTAAGTGAAAAATTACCTCAAGTGGCAGTTTCTTTGCAGTTTCTGCGTCCTTCAATGGGCTATTACTAAAAGCTCCGGAATCGACCTTTTTATTGAAAATGTGAGTAAGCCCCATTGGCCAGTAGCAGTAAAAACAGCAGTTTAGTTTAGCCTAAGATTCAGGTGAGGTGAATCAAAACTTTTCAGGAGCAGTCATGCAAAAACAACTATACTGCTCCTGAAATATTTTTTTTCGAGAGAAACCTTAGAGAATAAATCCGGAAGGAATCCGTGTGGATTTTGGAACCACAATGATTCCATCTCTGATAATTATTCCATCCCGCTCTCCATTGACGATTCTGTCATTATTGATAAGCTGAACATTGTCACCAATTCTGACATCTTTATCCAGAATTGCATTCTGGATCACACAGTTTTTCCCTATCCCTAACCCTTCACCATCATGGTGTTCTGTTTCAAAAAAATCGGAACCCATAAATATTACTCTTGAAAGTCTGCTTCCAGCCCTGATAACCGAGCGAAGACCAATGACACTGTCTGAAATCGATGCATCTTCGATCATACTTCCTTCGCAAACAATCGAGGAGTTAATAATTGAACCGGTTATCTTGGCAGCAGGCAAAAAACGGGCACGGGTAAAGATCGGTTTGTTCTGATCATAGAAATTGAAGGGAGGATCAGGACGGGTCATATCGATATGAGCATCAAAAAAAGCCTTTATTGTACCGATATCTTCCCAATAACCATCGAAAGGATAAGCAAATACCCTGAAGTTAGAGATCGCTGCGGGAATGATCTGTTTGCCAAAATCGTTGTAATCATATTTTTCCAACAGTTCAAAAAGTACTTCCTTTTTAAAAATGTAGATTCCCATAGAACCCACATGTGTTTTCTCTCTGCTGGTAGTAGCAAATTCCTTTTTTAGACGAAGCTCCTCTGGGATACTGAATTCATCTACTATCATATCTTCTGTAGGTTTCTCCACAAAATCAGTGACTCTGAAGTCCAGATCCATTTTCAAGATCCCCAGTTCCCTGACCTTTGAGCGTTCTACCGGTACCACAGCAAGGGTGATATCTGCCCCCCTGGCAGTATGAAAATCTAGAAAGCAGTCAAAATCCATCCTGTAGAGATGATCGCCGGAAAGCAAAAGCACGTTTTCTCCAGCCTTGGAAAAATTAATCATGTTTTTCCTTACTGCATCAGCGGTCCCCTGATACCATCCCTTACTGTCCACAGTCTGTGATGCAGCCAGAATGGAAACAAATCCCCCGGAGAATGCATCCATCCGGTAAGTCTGGAAAATATGGCGATGAAGAGACTCGGAGGCAAATTGAGTCAGTACCCAGATGTTGCGGATCTGATGATGTAAGCAATTGCTGATAGGAATATCTATTAGACGAAATTTTCCACCAATCGGTACTGCTGGTTTAGAACGGGCTTGTGTCAATGGATGTAATCTGGTTCCCTGACCACCAGCTAAAATTATCGAGGTAACACGAGATTTGGGCATAAATTCTCCTTCAATAAATAATGATTTAATTGTTAAATATAGTAAGAAATTTCCAGGGTGGAAAATGAATTATTTTATATTTTGTTAATGAATTTTTCTACAACAATTTTGTAAACAGAGGATGACCGGCAGAATTGAATCTGTGGTATATTAAGGCAATAAAATTTCTCTTCCTATGGGAGAGAGGCCGTTTTCAGATGGAAATCAGGAAATTATTGTGAGGTTATGAGCAGATTGTTGATAACCTCTATTACCCCATCAGTATATCTGGCACAATTTTCAGCAGCTTTCAGTGCACTGTAACTGTTGACATTGCCCGATAATACCACCCGGCCGTCACTGACCTGGACATCGACTGTATTAACATTAATATCTGCACTGCGATCCAATGCAGCTACTATATCTTTGGCAATCAACTCATCAACATAGTGAGCAGTAGGAACCACAGTCAGACGATTATGCAAGGAAATTACCCCATTTACCTCAGCAGCAGTCTCTTCAATTCTAAGCTTTTGCCATAATGAAGGTACCGAACCATCTAGAATAACATTGCCATTCTCCACATTTATCAGCACATCTGAAGAGACAATGTCAGGATCCCATTGCAAAATGCTACTCAAGATCTCTTTTATTTCCGCATCGGAGGGGATTTGAGCCAGTGATGGATGCTTCACTGAAATATTGTTCTGAACAGAAGAAACTCCTGGAATAGCCCACACATCCTCCTCTGCAGCTTCCCTGGCAAGAAATGTGGGAACAGTGCCATTTAATCTTACAGTACCATCTGTGAATTCTACAGTTATACTGGAAGCATCAACTCTGGCATCCCAGAACAGTTGATCTATAATATTTTTCTTTATCTCCTCTTTACTTAAAGCCATTATCCCTCCTTTTGAGAGGACTTATCCCCCGAATGTAAATCATAGGCTTTTTGCAGCAACTCACGAACCTGCAGATCAGTAATCTGCTCAAAATTCTCAAACCAGGCACCCACCGCAGAAAAAGACTCCGGCGCCATAAGACATATCAGCTCATCCGCTTCCTCTTTTAACTCCTGGCAGGTAGAAGCAGCTCCAACCGGTACCGCAATCACCAGTTTTGATGGCTCTTTTCTTTTGAGGGCACGAACCGCAACTTTCATAGTGGCCCCGGTAGCTAAACCGTCATCAACCACAATCACCGTACGGCCGGCAATCCTGGGCATGGGGCGATTACCCCGATAAAGCTTTTGCCGCCGTTCCAACTCCACCATCTGTTCCCTGGCAGTTTGCTCAATGAACTCTTTGGAGATGGACAGGTAATTTACTATTGCATCATTTAGCAGAAGCATCCCTCCTTCAGCAATTGCTCCCACAGCAAGTTCGGGTTGATAGGGAGCACCAAGCTTTCTGACTATAAAGACATCCAGTTGAGCCTGTAAAGTCCTGGCTACCTCATAGGCCACCACCAGACCGCCTCGTGGAAGACCAATAATTAGCAGATCTGGAGTACCTTTGTATTTTAGCAACTTCTGCGCCAGAGCACGTCCTGAACTTTCCCTGTCGACAAATCTATTGAACATAGGTTTTTTTCTGGAAATTATTCAGAATCTTTTTCTGATCACCAACTGATTGTCCCCTCATCCTGGCCACCATAACCGGAATGCCCATAATCACCTACACTTTTAGGCTTTCTACCTGTAGCCTCCGACACTTTTATATGTCGTCCCTGAAACTCTTTTCCATTCAACTGATGTACTGCTTCGTCTGCATTCTCCATCTCTACAAAACCAAACCCCCTGGATCTGCCAGTCTGCCGATCGGTTATTATTGATGCAGAATCAACTTTTCCAAATTGGGAAAAAAGATTCTTTAGTGAATCCTCGGTTGTACCCCAGGAAAGATTGCCCACATATAGTCTTTTGGACATCTATTGCTCCCTTCAGAAAACTGCCCGAACCACTCTCCTTACAAAAACCCTTGTCTGTCTCTTCTGGTGAATCAATTGCAAACAGCATACCAGTTCAGCGGCAGATATTTTGCACTAGCAGATCGGTTAGGTAATCATGATCTGCACATCTACTGCAGGAGTCAAATATCATGTTAAAAAGAGGAAGCGGAATCCTCCTTCATATCGTCTCTCTTCCCTCCCCCTTTGGTATCGGTGATCTGGGAGAACAAGCCTGCAAATTCGCCGATTTTCTGGCTTCAGCACATCAAAGCTACTGGCAGGTTCTACCTCTTAACCCCTCAGATTCTCAAAGAGATTTTTCCCCCTACAGCAGTAACTCCTCTTTTGCACTAAACCCGCTATTTATCGATCCTCTGTTTTTAGTAAAGCAGGGATTGGTTCCTCAATCCATGATTGAGCCTCTAAAAGATTGCAACCCCCAATGCGTGGCTTACGAAAAAGTTACTCCCTTCAAAATGAAACTGCTGCAAACTGCATTCTCTAACGCACAAAAACAGGGTCTGGGATCGGATTTCTTCTACTTCTGCGAACAAAATGCCTCCTGGCTGGATGAACATGCCCTTTTTACAGCACTCTCCAAAAATTTCAACAACCAGCCCTGGAACAGATGGCCTGCTCCTTTGAGGGACCGTGATCAACAGGCACTTAAAGAATTCAGTAACCAATATCATCATGAGATACAAAAAGAGAAATACTTTCAGTATCTGATCATGCAGCAATGGCAGAATCTTCATCTGCACTGTAAAGATATCGGAGTCCAGCTCATCGGTGATCTTCCAATGTTTGTCAGCTATGACAGCGTGGATGTATGGGCTAACCGGGAGTTTTTTAAACTGGACCAACAGCTCCTGCCATTATTTTTTGCTGGAGCACCACCGGACCGTTTCAACTCCCAGGGGCAACTCTGGCATAATCCGGTTTATAACTGGGAAGCTCTGAAAAAGCAGGAATATTCTTTTTGGATAGAACGATTCCGCCGCTCCTTCGAACTTTTTGACATTTTGAGAATAGATCATTTCCGGGGTCTTATTGCCTACTGGGAAACTCCCGCAAACCATCTGAACGCCTCTGCTGGTACATGGCAAAGTGTTCCGGTAGATGACTTTTTCAATACCGTTTTCAAGCACTTCTTCTGCTTTCCGGTAATCGCTGAAGATCTGGGAACCATAACCCCGGATGTGCGGGAAGCAATGAACAGATTCAAAATTCCTGGAACCAAAGTTTTTCTTTTTTCCTTTGAAAACCTTAACCCCAATCACCCTTATCTTCCTCACAACTATGAGAAAAACTGTATGGCCTGCACCGGTACCCATGATACCAATACCATTAAAGGATGGTATCAACAGGACTGCTCAGAACAGGAACGTCAGAATCTGTTGCATTACCTGGGAGTGAAAGCTGATCCGGAAATAATCAACTGGAAAGCAATCCGCCTATTGATGCAATCTGCGGCAGATATGGTGATATTTCCTTTGCAGGACATCCTGGGATATGGTTCTGAAGCAAGAATGAACACTCCGGGAACCAGAAAGAACAACTGGCGGTGGCGCTTTACCGAAGGAGCAATCACCTCAGATATTCAAAACAAGCTAAAAGAACTGACAATTCTTTTTGGAAGAGGATGAAAAAGATTATTCGAAAAGATCCAGAAACCGATCTTCGTACAGTTTATACAGTCCCCATTTATCCAGTTCCTTTTTGAGCTCCTGTGCCTTGGAGTGATCACGGGCGGCATTCTTGAACATCACCTCTATTCGATCCATCACATACTTTGGCACATCCTCCCGCTGCACACCAGGAAGCTCCGGCTCCTCTTCAAAAACCCCAGCAGAAAAAAACTCCTTTATTTTCTCCTCTATCTGGGCAAACATGGGATCTGCAAGCTCGATATCGTGTTCAAGTTCTGAGAAATCTATATCCACACCGGTTATTTCCACCAGCTTTCTAACAATAGACAATGCAGCCCTGGGATAGGTAAGAGTGCCTGCATAAGCAGGGATTGTGGCTAAAAGACAAACCGCATCAACCCCTCTTGCACCTGCAAAGCCCAGCATCAAACCATTAAGTCCACTGATTATGCCATCGGGCATAGGTTCCAGTCCCCTGCTCTCCAGCTCTCCTTTTAGCCCCGGGTTATTGCAGGCATACAAGACTCTGGGCTGATCCAGATGACTCACCGACTGTGGAAGCGCTGCAGCGGTATAGATTCTGGGGGTATTAAGCTCTTTGGTCAATTCCAGAATAGCCCGCATCACCTCTACGTCGTAAACACCGCCAGCATGTGCATTGCTCTCGAATATTATCAGATCCGGGTTATGATGGTGATAGAAAACGCTTTGAGGAGTATCGGGAAAATGCGCAACACCGGAATCTACCACTATGGAATCGGGCGTAATAAACTGACTCATATCTATCTGGGCAAAAAGATGACAATCCAGTTTTCTGCGAAGATAATCCAT
>CAYPMS010000062.1:0-19932 GCA_964411655.1 uncultured Fibrobacter sp. | reverse complement strand
AAAATGGGAAATAGTTTTCCGGTGAAAGTGGGAAATATTATTTCGGTGTTGACAACAATAATACCTGGTTGGTCAATTTGATTTATATATATTATAGATCGTAAAAACAACAGCTATAAATTCATTGAAGACCTTCCCACAGATGTCAATCTGTCAGATGGCACTTTAAAACCCGCCACGATGGGCACTTTTTTAGGGCCCAAAACCAGCCATTTTTTGACAATGAACTTATCATTGATTTCCTTTCTGAAGGCTCTAACAGAAAGCGAGATCAAGATAGAAAACACCATTAAAATGATTCAACAGCAACAAATTCAATCACTTGCAGCATTAAGACGGTCTGACCGACAGATCAGCAAAACTTTCGGAGTAGATCGAGGTACTGTTTCGAAATACCGGAAAAAGGATCAAAACCAGCCAGAAGTGCCCACCGTTGACGCCGATCAAAATCAGCCAAATGTGCCCGCCGATCAGAAACAGCACTATAGCACACCAGTTTTAAAACTACCCTCTACAAACAGTGTACAGTTACACCCACATATTGAAACAGTGAAAAAGCTCTTCGACAAGCGACTTACCGCACAAAGGATTTACCAGGAACTTGTAGAACAGCATGACTGTAAAGGAGGTTATGACAGCGTAAAACGATATGTACGTAAGCTGCGCAAAGACAAAAGAGACTATGTAGACCATTTGGAGCATCTGCCTGGCCGGAAAGCGCAGGTAGATTTTGGAAAAAATACCTGCCTTGTCAAAATTAAAGAAAAATACCGTAAGGTCTGGATTTTTAAAATGACCCTTTCATGCAGCAAACATGCCCATGAGGAATTAGTGGAACGACAAGATATCGAAACCTTTATCAGATGCCACGAACGGGCATTAACTTTTTTTGGTGGTGTGCCAGAGATTGTTACTATTGATAACGTTAAATCCGGAGTGATTAAGGCACATATATACGAACCGATTCTCAATAATACTTATCTTGCATTTTCAGGCCACTGGGGTTTTGCTGCAAATCCATGCAAGCCTTATACCCGGGAGCATAAAGGAATTGTCGAACGCGATATCAGTTATACTAAGCACAATGCGCCTGAAGGGAAACGGTTTGAATCAATATTGGTACAACAGAATGATCTGATACGCTCCCTTGGTGATTATGAACTGATTTTTGAAGGAAGGACAAAATAACATGATTTCAGATGCACTTCTATCATCAATTAAAGGTTTACGCTTATCAGGAATTGCTGCCAACCTTCCGGTACGATACCAGGAAGCAACAAGTCACGAATTAGATTACCTTGATTTCCTGAACAATCTAATTAACGATGAATATGCACGTTGACAGAGTAACCTCCTTAATCGCCGACTAAAACTGGCACACTTTCCATCGATAAAAACTCTTGAAAATTTTGATTTCGACTTTAATCCATCAATAAAGAAAAAGGAAATTATGGCACTATACTCTACAAAAGTGCATTTGATCTTGTACAATGAACCCACACTCCGTAGCCTTTGCTTTCGTTACTGGGATTGTGGGTCCTTTTGATTTGCTTTTAAAGGTAAAGATACCCCGGTTCGAGATTACTGCACCGCCTCTTTCAGAGAATAAGGAGAGGTAAGACGTATTGACGCCGGTTGTCATCTTACCGCTTTTAATGTAAAGATACCAGATCCGAATTGACTCCCTATTGCAGAGCCATCAAGACGATCGATTCCCTGTACAGATATATTGCATATAGCTCTTCCATTCAAATTAAAGACCTGTATTTTTTTTACTGAATGCTGTTTCCACTGGCTAGGGAAAACAAAATTTGAAACATTCATCGATGAAAATGTTACTGGGGCCAGGATACTGTTGATATTTGATTTAGTAATAACCGGCTGAAATGTTTGTGTAATGGCATCTTTAAAATTTGTGGTATGGAAAATCATATATTCCTTCACGTTGGCAGATGTAAAACTCTGGCCGTGGCTGCCACCGGGAGTGACATTAAATGTTAATGGGATTTCCAATTTGTTGAGAGTATCACGCATGGCCAGATTGTAATAGTATAACGGACCCATCTGAAGATCATTACTACCGGTTGTTATCCGTACTTTAATTCCAAGTGATTTGATCGTTGCTGCATTTTTAATTGCAAAAGTGAAAGGATAGCTGTTTTCATTGAAATAATTGCGGTCATTACCGAAAATCTGATTTGGGATGGAACGGTCAAATGTCTGCTGGCTCAGGGTATCCCAGTTTACTAACGCAGCATCATAGGTGCCAATGCTCCCAAACATGTCAGGATGTTTGAATCCCAGCATTAGTGCACCGAAACCACCCATGGAAATACCCTCAATTGCCCGCTGAGAACGGTCTGCTTTAGTTCTATATGTCGCGTCGATGTGAGGGATTAGTTCATTGATAATAGATGATTCACATTTGACTGATCCATCTTTTGAATCGCTGTAAAAAGTATTCCCTCGGCCATTGACAAAAACAACAATTACCGGAGGGAAAACATTGCCGGTAATGCTACTTTGCATTACACTTGAATATGTCTGACAATTTCCATTTTCATTTCCGCCCATTCCATGAAGTGAATATACCACCGGATAACGGTCGGTCGAGTTATTATAATCTGGCGGAAGATAAATCACATACCCAATATCGGTATTCATCAATGTGCTAAAGTAGGTTTTGTGGGTATATCCTGAAGGCAGATTGCCCGTGTTGTTCCATTTATACGTTTGAGCAGAACATACTGAAAGGCTGATTAAAGCTGTCATAATTGTGTATAATAGTGAAATACGGTTCATAAAAATCTCCCTGGCTGAAATCTTGTTTCATAGTTGAATCTTGAAACATAGTATTTGTTGCTTTTAGAAGCAAAATGTTTCATTAATCATAATTTAGAATGTTATAATGCCTGAATCGCATTAAAAGGGTCATCGAGTCCCGATGTGTCGGAGTGATTTGCTTGGTACCAGCCCAGTGTAGACTGCAGAAAAGGCTTAAGATTTGTTTTTCTGAGGCAGAATATAACCAAACGAAAGCAAATGCATCGGACTATTTTTATCAGTTTTGGTTTAGGTAAATCGCTCAAGTTTACAGAAATATTCAAAAGGGGATTACAGGGAAAAACGGCTTTATCGATAGAGAAGAGAAATAAGATTCCTTTGTCTTTCAGAAATCCATACTACAAAAACTATCGGCTCATCATTTTCAAATATAATCCCACCAATTCATTGTCCTGATTACTGACTTCAATTACTTTCAAACCGCTTTTGGTTCTCTGCAAAGTGAATAACTTTCCTGTGGAAAAAAACTTATCTAAAAGCAGTTTGTGTAGCGGATCAACAGATTTTGCTTTACTTAAATTAATAATTCTACTGAGACGAAATGCGGTGACCATGGTCTGGGTACTGAGAGAATTGTTCCATGGAAAAGCTGAAGATCCACAGCACAGTCTTGAAGGTTTCAGATCGAAGATCTTCCTGTTTTCATAACCAGCTATTCCTGGCACCGGATAAAAAAGAGAGATGCCGATTAATGTATCTTTACTGGACAAGAAAGCCAGATTACTCGCGACCGACTCAGGTGTATCTTCCTTAAATCCACAGATAAAATAGGTAATAACCGGTATGTTGAAAACAGTAAAAATTTTAAGTAAAGAATAGTAGTGCTGGAGATCACTGCTGCGGGCGGAACTCCTGTTTATTTTACCAGAAATCGAGCCAAGTGAAAGGTTAAACTGAGTAAATCCCATCTCAATCAATTCCTTGCAATTGGAACTGTTTAGTAATCTGTAGTCAATTCCATTTTCAGCACTGAAATTGATATCTCTGAAATGAGATTTCAACGATTTTATGGCCTCTATCCAGAAATCATAATCAATCAGAAGATTATCATCTTCAAAATTCAAATGAATTGATTTCTCTTCAGGTATGTCTGCTTCTTTTATTTGCCTTATGATTATATTAATCTGGTCTTGAGAACATCTTCGAAATTTATTTCCATGACAGAGCCAGTTCGAGCAGAACCTGCACTTCTGAGAACATCCGCGAGAAAGAGAGACACTGAAAGTGACAGAGGTTTTAGACTCTGTAGTTTTGATAGCAGGGCAGAGAACCTCATTTGAAGAAGTTATTCTGGTAATAGGCACAAAATTACACTTGCCATCCAATTTCCATCCAAACCCGGAAATGCGGTCAGGTTTCTGATCAGGTGAAATGATATAATCTATAAAATCACAAACATTTACCTCGGCTTCGCCTGACAGGGTGTAGTCGATATTCTCTCTTTTAAGGAAATACTCAGGATAAACACTGACACCAGCACCTCCGAAAATAATCAGCGAATCTTTATTTCTCTTTTTAATCGATTCTGCCAATTCAAGAGCAGTAGAAGCATAACAGAACGCAAAAACCGATATGAAACACAGATCCGGTTTCAATTCACAAACCATATCTGTGCACTGCTGGATTGAAGGACCGAAACGCTTGTATGTCCTGAAAAATGAAGCTTTCCCAGTTTCATTTTCCATGATGTAAGACTTCAAATAGGTAAGATCTTTTGGAAGTGGAATTGTGAATCCTTTATTTCCCATCGATGGAAAATCGAATTCGGTAACCTGAAGGCCTTTTTTCTTTAACAGATTTGCAACGATTTTTACTCCTGCACCACAGAATCGATGTGCGGTAAAATAGAAGTCCTCAATTGGGGGAGAGATAACAACTGCCCGTAATTGATTAGAAAACATGGAAAAAACCCTCAGTCAGAATTATCCTCTGATCATAATAACCCTGACCCGATTGATTTTTTGTGGAAAAATTGCTTAACAAAAATACCATTTCAAACTAACAGACTGGTACTGAAATTTAAAGCGAGACTAAAACGCAGAGGACGCTAAGTTAGCTGAGTTAAAAGCAGACTCTTTCGAGTTAATAAGAGTTTATTTTATGATATTTTAAAATTAAAATCACAACCATGTTAGAAGTTTTTTATTAGATTCAAAATAATTTTTGTTAATTTTAAACCGGACATACCCAAATTAAAAGCGGAAAAAAAATGGATAAAATTAATGTTGAAAAAATCTTTCATGCAGCTCTGAATGCGGTTAATCCTTACAATGCTGTAGTCAATAATATAAAAATCAAAGGTTCAACTCTTATTGTAGGAGATGAAGATCTCCCTTCGGTTTCGTATGACCTCAGCTGCTTTAAACAGATTAACATTGTAGGCTGTGGAAAAGCAGCGTGGCCCATGTGTCTGGCAATGGAGAAAATTGCAGGTAAACATATCAACAGGGGACTGGCGGTAACAAAGTATAACCATGTGTCTGTTCCTTATCCATCAGAAATCGAGATCCGGGAAGCCGGTCATCCGTATCCTGATCAGTCCGGTTATGATGCTACAGTTGAGACTTTAAAGATACTTGAGTCATCCGGAAAAGACGATCTGGTTATTGCCCTTATATCTGGCGGAGGATCGAGCCTGTGGGCATTGCCTGTTTCACCGATAAGTCTGGAAGAGTTCAGGGAAACCACCCGTAAACTGGTCGGATGCGGTGCAGATATTAAAGAGATCAATTGTGTTCGAAAGCATCTTTCGGCAATCTCCGGAGGGCTAGCTGCAATGAAGGCTTATCCTGCAAAGGTGATTGTATTGGTAATATCAGATGTCATTGGTGATAATCTTGACACCATAGCATCAGGACCTTTCTTTCCAGATGAAACCACTTTTGAAGATGCCTTAAAAGTGATCAAAAAATATGATTTGGACCACCGTATACCTGAAAGTGTAAAAGTATATCTGGAACAGGGCTTATTGGGTTTACAACCAGAAACTCCCAAAAGAGACTCAATTTGTTTTGGAAATGTTTTCCATAAGATAGTTGCATCCAACAGGAGCGCTCTTGATGCTGCTAAAAGATGTGCAGAAGAGCTTGGATTTAACATTGTTGTCATAAAAGATCCTACATCTGGCGAAGCCAGGGAAGCAGCCCGTATCTTTTGCGAGAAAGTAAAAGAAATAAGAAAAAGGGAGGATTCAGAAAAATTGTGTGTTATCGCAGGTGGGGAAACAACAGTTACTTTGGGAAATGAATCCGGTATGGGTGGAAGAAATCAGGAATTTGCTCTTGCCGCAGCATTGGAGATAGAGGGGATGGATGGAATAACTATCCTAAGCTGCGGTACCGATGGAACCGATGGTCCAACCGATGCAAACGGGGCAATTGTGGATGGAAATACTGTGAAATCATGCAGGAATGCAGGGCTTCATTTACACGAAGCTCTGGAAAAGCATGACAGTTATACTCTGTTCAGTAACAGCGGAAATCTGATAAAGACAGGACCAACCTATACAAATGTCATGGATTTACAGATAGCTATCATTGAGAAACAGTATGATCCTGACTGATTTTGTCCAGTGATGGCAATGGATCCGGTATTTCATCGGTAGTGTCTTTAAGAATTTTTGAAAAGCAAAACACATTAAGACCAGTGATTGCTCCCCATGTCAGTATCATCAGAATCCATCCAAGCGGTGTAAGGGTTTCATGCATAGGTCATTTTCTTTTCTTCTGATTGTTCTGTTATGGTTTTATTTTTTCCGTGCTTTTTCCATGCCAGGTAGATGGCAATATTAACGCCAAATAGCATCAATAATAGAAAGATGCGGAAAGATGAGATAAATATGATTTTAGATAAGGTCAGACCCAGAAATGTCACCTTTTCCAGAGGATCAATCCCCTTAAGAATAATAAAGTCCCATCCATCGACAAACAGCCAGGATCCCAATATACAGATAAGGTAAACGGGCGTTACGTATTTAATGATGTATTTGAAAAAAATGGGAAGCTTGATATGTGCACCACGGTTCAGCTCTTCCCATCCTTTGTCGATTCCAAAGACCCATGAAAACAGAATAACTTCGATTGTACCGAAAAGAACCAGGGCGAATGTACTTCCCCAGAAATCAAGTTCATCGAGAACTCCTGCAGCAAGTCCAAAAACTGATACCAGGCACATTACAAGGCAGAATGCAGAGGTCGCCAGAACGGATTTTTTGTGTTTCCAGGAGAGTTCATCTTCCAGAAAACTGATAGCTGGTTGAATTATCGAAATTGAAGAGGTGATACCGGCAAAGAACAGAAGAAGAAACCAGAAGAACTGCAAAAGTGAAGCAAGTGGCATTTTGGCAAATACAACCGGCATTGTGTTGAATCCCAGTCCGAATGTTCCCATCTTGGCAATCTGCTCGATATTTGAAGCTCCAAAAAGTACCAGTGCCATGGGTACAACGATTGTACTGCCAATGATAACTTCTGCGAATCCGTTTGCCGCGCAAGAAGAAAGAGAAGAAAGAGCTATATCCTGGTTTTTTTTGATATATGATGCATAAGTCAGAATCGTTCCAATGCCTACGCTAAGAGTAAAAAAGATCTGCCCGGATGCTTCCATCCATACCCTTGGCCTTAAGAGAGAGCTGAAATCCGGATTCCACATGAAAGCCATCCCTCGCTCGATACCGGGAGTTGTCAAAACACGGACCAGCAGTATTAATCCCAACAGGAATATAAGAGGCAGGGCAATTTTATTAATATTTTCTATTCCGTGGCGAACCCCAAAACCTATTACCGAAAAATTAATGATAAATGTGATGAAGAAAAAAAAGAGGGCAGAAGGAATGCCACCAAGAATGGTGGTTTTAAGGTTTATATAGTCACTGAACAGGTTGGTAAGGGTATTCTGCTGCACTGCGTTAAGCAGTTCTCCGGTAAGTGCATACCAGGCAAATCCCAAAAGCCATGATTCGATATATACGTAATAGAAAAAGATAAACAGAGGGCCCACGATGCCGATTGAGCCAAGATATTTGGCCCATTTTTTTCTGATGATCACATTAAATATACCCGGGGCACTTCCATAGGAGAATTTTCCACCATATCGACCCATTGTCCATTCAACCCAGGCCATTGGAATTCCTAAAAGAAGGAAGGCGACCAGATAGGGGATAATGAAAGCACCACCTCCAAAAGAGGCGGCTTTAACCGGGAAGCGAAGAAAGTTTCCCAGTCCGATTGCGGAGCCGGCTACAGCCAGAATCACTCCAATTTTGGAACTGAAGAGTTCTCTTTGAGGTGAGTGCAAAATCAGGCAATCCTTTCTTTTTTCTTTAAAAGATCTAATTTTCAGGACATTTATAAAAATACTCTGATAAAATGTTTTTTCCCCTTCTATTAAGCCAACTTTTTTCATTGATACCAAAAATTGGAATTCAGGAACAAGTGTTGCTACAAAAAATTAGCATGGAAAAGGGGGAGTTATGCATTTACCAAAACATAGAAATCGCAATAATGAGAAAATCTGGCAGCAGGCTTGGGCACGGGCTGTAGATTTAATGGAAAATCCTTTTAGCCATAGTTCCTTATTGAGTTCGTATCCACCTATTACGGTGAACGAAAATGATAAGGAGGTGCTGGTGACTGCAGAAGTGCCGGGAATGTGCAGTAGGGATATCAATCTGAGTATTCAGGATGGAATTTTATCCATTTCTGGAGAGAAAAAAGAGGAAAAGATGGAGGGGAAAGTATATAAAGAGGTAAATTATGGATATTTTTCCAGAGAGATTCCATTGGGAAAAAATTTAAAATGGGACATGGCAAAAGCTCAGTGTCAAAATGGTCTATTAACAGTAAGGATTCCCAAAAAAGAGGAGTCGGTTACTAAAGTACAAGTTAAGATAGAATAAAAAAGGTGCGATGTAAAAGCATGCTATGGCTGGTTTAGGGCAGTAAGCATTAAGGGATAGAATAGATTTTGTCCAACTCTGCATCTGTCAGGGAATTCAGAGAAAAAGGATTGTCTCAGGCAGAGACTCTTGACTTAAACAAACTGTATGCAAAGTGCCCGTTTCGAGATTTTTAAGAAATTGCCTAAAAAATTATACCGATAATTAAACCACGAAAGGTAGTCTTTTTCGTTCTCAGCGTTCTTGGCTTTTTACTTTCTTTATCTCGAATCGTCACTTCGGACTTTTATAATATTTCATGGCCTCTGGCAAATATTCTTTGATCTTCTCAATTCTGTTCTTCTCTGCAGGATGGGTGCTTAGAAACTCTGGTGGCTGCTGTCCTGTTTGAATTTCTATCATCCTTTCCAAAAACCCGATAGATTCCTGCGGATTATAACCGGCCATGGCCATGAAGATCAAACCCAACCGATCCGCTTCTTCTTCCTGGATTCTGCTATATGGAAGAATTATTCCTACCTGAGCACCTAAACCGTAAGCGGCAAGGGCAAGCTCACGGGTTTTCTGAGGTTGTTTTTGCAAAGCTTCCGACAAAACCATTCCACCCAGTTCTGCCAATAAGAGTTGACTTAATCTTTCGTTAGCATGGTTGGCCACCGAATGCGCGGCTTCATGCCCAATTACAAAAGCTAACCCTGCCCCATTTTGGGTTACCGGGAGTATCGGACTTAGAACCGCTACCTTACCTCCTGGCATAGCAAAAGCATTTATCGATGTGTCTTCTATAAGATTGAATTCCCAGCGGTATCGCTTAAGTTTTTCAGGATTATCCTTATAATACTGCTTAACCGCTTTTTGAATATTACCCCCCACACTCCTGACCAGATCCGCATCCTCGGTACCGGTAATTACTTCGTGAGTATTTAAATACTCCTGGTACTGCTCGAAACTGAGTTTGAAAAGTTCTTCTTCGGATACCAGATTCAGTTGCCTTCTGCCGGTTTCTGGTGTAGGTTGGCAAAGGGATAAAAGCAACATTAAAGAAAAAAACAAACTGTTTTTTCTCATATTCTCCTCTTTCCTTATGAAAAAAAGGAACAAGATATGTGCCAAATGAAGGAGTCTATCTGTCGGCGACCGGCGCTTTCTTCCCAAGATGTGTACTTACTACATTTATTCTGCTGCAGTATCCATAAACCGGGCAACAGTCGCAGTATGGATTTATTGGACGGCATATATGCTGACCGAATGAAACAAAATAGGAATTAAAGGTAGTCCAATACTTTACAGGAAGCCATTCCCGTAATTTCATTTCGGTTTCCAGTGGCGTCGAAGTCTTCAGATATCCCAAACGATTAAAAATTCTGTGCACGTGAATATCCACGCATACTGCGGGCTTATTAAAAGCAACTGCTACCACCAGATTTGCTGTTTTCCGACCCACTCCCGGTAATTTCACCAGTTCCTCGACAGTGGAAGGAATCTGACCTGCAAATAAATCATTGAGAACCTGAGGAAGTTTTTTAAGGTTTTTCGCTTTCTCGTGATAAAATCCTACCGGAAAAATCAGTGATTCAATCTCTTCAACACTGAGTGAATTCAGATCAGCGGGAGTTGACACCTTCTGAAACAGCCGCTTTGTGGCTAAAACGGTGGTTTCATCTCTGGTACGTGCGCTCATGATTGTAGTAAGAAGCACCTTAAAGGGATCTCTGGTCTGAGCTTCAATGAGATCAACAACCGGCATGCGATGTTTATGAAATTCATTCTTGAGAATCTCATAGACTATTTCTATTTCACTGCTTTTGTATTTCATTGATCAACAAGGGTCCGGAAAGGCTTTAATGTTTTGTTCAGGATCTGGTGCTTGAGTTTTGGGATTTATTTGTGATTTTGTAAATGCCAGAAATTGCTGGGCAGTTACTTTTTTTGTTTTTTCGAAACTTGTCTGTAGATAGAAACGCTTATCTCAAATCTGTTCGACAGAAAAGACAAGTCACCTTTGTCTTCAATATTGCCGCTTATGTTACTTTTCTGAATTCTGTTTCCTTCGTTGTAAAAATAATCAAACCAGTTTAATGTATAACACAGGCTTATCTCGGCTATTCCGTTTGAGGAGAGACGACGGATTGCAGAAATTCCGGTCTTGAAAGTAAAAGTAGTGCCCAGTGCACTCAGATTTCCGCCATTTTCTCTGATACGATTTTCGACCTGCTGCATTCTCAGTTCTTCGGATCTGTTGTCAATATCTCTTGTACTTTTCAGATACAATACAGGTGAAATACCCAGACCGGCAAAAAGGTAGCTTTTTTCAATTGATTCGATTGAAAAATACTGTGATGGTATCTTTAACCCATAATTAATTTCCAGAGCTGCAGAATGAAGAAAAAGTTTCTGTTTCAAATCGATTCGCCGGTTTAAGGTATCATCTGCCGCAAAAACGATTGATTTCTGATTCTTATAGATAAGTGAATAGGTCAGAGATGTTCTAAAAATGCTTCTGTCGTTGATTCTGGATAGTGATAATCTTAAGGGAAAAGTCATATTGTATTGACTTGGGTGTTCTTTTATCCTGAATACAAGCATTGATGTATCTGCTATCTGTAATGAGTCCGGCATTGATGTATCTGCAGTTATGACAAATGAATTTTTCTGAAGTCCTAAATCGGTTAGTGAGCCAGGGAGTGAGCTCTTCCATAACGGAAGCAGTGGCAGATTGCCTAGTGTTACTCCTGCACCAAATCCCAGAAAGAGACCAATTGATGGTTTGTTAGAATCCGGCATAGGAATTTCCGGATTCATGGGGAGGCCTGACGATTGTTCAGACGATGAGGCTGGTACTACCTGTGTTATGCTGTCTGATAACACAGATGTGTCTGTAGTCGTATAAGAAGAATCTGGAAATAAATTCGTTTCTGGAATTGAATCAATCCTTTGTTCCGGAATACTGTCGGCAAAAGATGTGGCAGCAAAAATCATCAGAAGAGCAGTAAATCTAAACAAAATAAATCTCATACTGGTTTACTATCCTGTAATTTATCGGCTGTGGATTCTATGGCAATGAGCGTGTAATCATCTTCATAAGTATAACTCTTCAGTTTGGACTGGATAATGGAAAGCACCTTGCCAAAAGGATAATTTCTACATTCTGTCAGCATTTCAATAAAACGGTCATACCCCAGAAGAGAGTTTTCACTGTTATTGGGTTCGAGTACTTCATAAATTCCATCGGTAAATATATAAAATCGGTCACCTTTCTCGAAACTTATTATCTGGTGTTCAAATTGAGAATCGGAAATAAGGCCGATAAATGTGCCAGTTGTCTTAAGTGGAATAATCGAACCGTTTTTTTTGACGAGCACTGGTATGGGATGGCCGGCTCTGCTGAAAGTAAGTGTGTTTTTTTCCAGATCGAAAATTCCCCAAAAACAGGTAAGATAATGTCCGGTGTGAATGTTGTTTAGAAGATCGTTATTTATGCATGAGAGAAGGTCACATACCGGCATCTCGCTTTTACTGTGGTTATAAAGTGACATCTTGGAAATCGTAGCCACAAATGCAGCAGCCAGTCCGTGTCCGGATGCATCACCTACAAAAACTCCTAACCGGGTAGGTGAAAAGAGGATAAAATCATATATATCACCACCAACATCGGTTATGGGATGATAGGTAAGGGATATTTTGAGTCCGGAAACAGCCGGTGCCTGTTTTGGAAGTATGCTTTGCTGGATAAGCCTTGCCAGACGCAGTTCCTCTCTTATGTTTTGCTGAGCAGCCTTAAGATTTTTCATGGTTCCGGCAAGTGTGCGGTTTTTTTTCTCCAGATTGTTTTTTAATTCCTCTAAAATCGAAATATCTCTGATATGCTCGATAACACAGGAGTGCTCATTGTCTATTGAAAAACGGATTGGCGAAAAACTGATAGAGACCGCACCAGAGCCGCAAGGATGCGCTGTTCGCTCTATCTTTTGAGTAGTTTTGGAGCCCATTGTTTTTTTAAGCAGACAGTCTTCACAGGGCTTTACTCTTTTTCGTAACAGAGTAAAGCATTTCTGCCCGATTACATCAGAAAAATCTTTAGATACCAGAGTTATGTAGGCTTTGTTAGTGCGCCTGATAACATACTCATCGGTGATGACAGCCAGCGGATCCTCGATCCCATCAAGCATCTCCTGAAGGTCTGTCTTGCTTTTATATATCAGATGAACCGGGTATCTGCGGTAAAAAAAAAATAAAATGCCTGAAAGGATTATCAGTAAAGCACTGATAAACGTAAACAGCACCACCTGATTCATACTGACTGTTCCTTAAGTCTGGTATGTGCGGATGACAAGCGCAGATAATGGGGAAGAATATCGGGATGCTTTTTCCACAGTTGAGGATCGTTAAGAGTCTGAGAGCCTATCTGGGCGCAGAAAAGACCTCTTTGTACAGGGAACTTTTCCACAGGATAATGACCCCGGTGTTGCTTCAGGAAATCAAAAGCCGTGCTTCTGGCATAACCCATTGTATCTGTGATTATCAGATCATCTGGTTTTACAAAATCTCTGAATTCTTCTACACTGCAAACAGAATCATCAGTCAGTCTGATCAGTTTTTCCTGATTGAAAAGAAAAGAAGCCAAAAATACCTCGTTGTTTCTGGCATCTATTGCTGTAATTATTCTGGAAAATGATTTTTGAGCGGAATAAGCCATCACTTCAAGCGATGAGACCGGCAGAATGAGCGCATCAGGATTTCCGAAACAAAACCCTTTGGCAAAAGCCAGTCCGATTCTCAGACCGGTGAAGGAACCAGGACCTATGGTTACTGCCAGATGGTTGATTTCAGATGGGTCGACCTTGTTGATCTGCAGAAGCATATCGATTGTATGTGATATGTGTTCGGCATGCGAATTCCTGATGAATCGTGAGTAGGAAGCTATTGCGGTATCACCTTTGAAAAGACCTGCTCCCAGATCAACCGATGATGTGTCTATTCCCAGAATCCAACTCATAAGGCACCGGTTTTTTTTCTAAAAAGAGCAGATTGAATCAGCTTATCGAGCAGTTGGGAATAACTTCTACCTGTAGCCATAAATGCTTTTGGAAGAAGAGAGTTGCGGGTGAATCCCGGAAGGGTATTTGTTTCAAGTACAAAAAGCTTGTCATTACTATAAATCATATCAGTTCTGGAAACCCCGCTGCAGCCAAGAATGTTATGTGCAGTCAGAGCTACCGCTTTTATTCTCTCCAGTAATTCTTCGGGGTAGGGAGCCGGAACAATCTCTTCAGAAGCCCCATCGGTATATTTGGCTGTATAATCGAAAAATGATGTTTTTGGCCGAATCTCAATGGGGGGTAAGGCAGTAGGAGTTCCGTCAGGTTCCTCAATTACAGCGCAGGTGAATTCGATACCCTTGATTGCTGTTTCAATGAGAATGTTAGGGGAACATTGCCTCAGTTCAGTCAGCATTCTGGAAAGTGATTCTACAGAATCTGCTTTTCCCATAAGACGGCTGGAACCGGATTGGGGAGCTTTGACAAAACAGGGGAAACTGTGTTTTGATGAGATTTCTGCAATGGTAGTCTGAGTAAAATTCTTACCGAAAATGGAAAAGGGAGGAACAGTGAGTCCGTTTTGAATATAGATGAATTTGGATAAAATCTTGTTCATGGCAAGAGCACTGGCTGTTACACCGGATCCGGTGTATGGCAAGTTCATGGCATCCAGTGCACCCTGTATCGTTCCGTCCTCACCGAATGATCCATGCAAAGCTCCAAGGAAAACGACCCCGCAGCCTTCCCAGATCAGTTTTGAATCTGACAGAAGAAAAGGTCCCTTGTAGTTCTGAAGGTTTATCAGCTCATTAAAGGAAAGAGTGTGTTCGGGAATATCACGAAAGAAAAACTCTTTTGACTTACTGATAAAGACAGCTCTTATACTGTATTTGGATCTGTCCAGATTTGTGATTATTCCAAATGCAGAGTTGAGCGATACTTCATGTTCTGCGGATGGACCGCCCATTAATACATTGACCCGCAAGGTCATTTTTGTGCTTCCTTCATTTTCTTGTTAATAACTTCGACTACCGATGAAGCTGCAACACGATATTGTGCTCTGGTATCTCTTTCACGGATAGTTACTGTGTCATCCTGCATGGACTGGCTGTCGACTGTAATGCAGAATGGCGTACCAGCTTCATCCTGACGCGCATACCTGCGGCCGATAGCCGAATTATGATCGTAAAATGATTTGATAGAATTGTCAAGCAGGTCATTATATATTTTTTCTGATTTTTCCGGCATTCCATCTCTTTTCACAAGCGGAAGTACTGCCACCTTGATAGGGGCTAAAGATGGATGAAGCCGCAGGACTGTGCGGGCATCCTTACCTTCACCCTCAACCGAATAGGAATCAACAAGAAATGCCAGTGTCGCTCTGTCGGCACCAGCAGCAGGCTCAATAACATATGGGAAATAGTGCTGCTTAGACTCTTCATCAAAGTAAGCCAGGCTCTTGCCACTGAATTCAGAGTGCCTTTTCAAATCAAAATCGGTTCTGTTGGCAATACCTTCCAGTTCGCTCCATCCAAAGGGGAACTTGTACTCAACATCTGCACATGCTTTTGCATAGTGCGCAAGTTCATCCTTCTCATGCTCACGTATACGCAGGTTTTCTGCTTTTATTCCATGATCGATATACCATTGGTGACGGGCATTTTTCCAGTATTCGTACCATTTTTCATCTTCTGAAGGCGGAACGAAGAATTCCATTTCCATCTGTTCGAATTCGCGGGTTCTGTAAGTAAAATTTCCCGGAGTGATTTCGTTACGGAAACTTTTTCCTATCTGAGCGATACCAAAAGGGGGTTTAAGTCTGGCAGAGGTCTGAACATTGAGAAAGTTTACAAAGATACCCTGGGCAGTTTCCGGACGCATAAAAACTGTGGCAGACTGGTCTTCGATAGGGCCCATAAATGTTTTGAACATGAGGTTGAATCTGCGCACCTCGGTAAGCTGTCCACCGCATTTGGGACATTTCTCAAGGCTTTCCAGATGATCTGCCCGGAAACGTTCTTTACAGACTTTGCAGTCCACAAGCGGATCGGTGAAACCGGCAAGATGTCCAGAAGCTTCCCACACTTTAGGGTGCATAAGAATAGAGGCATCGATACCTACAATGTTTCTTCTTCTGGTAACCATAGAGCGCCACCAGGCCTCTTTTACATTGCGTTTCAGCTCAACGCCTAATGGGCCATAGTCCCAGCAACTGTTAAGGCCGCCATAAATTTCGCTGGATTGAAAAATGAAGCCCCTTCGTTTGCAGAGGCTGACAATTGTACTCATTAAATCCGGACTTGGGGATGCCATTAATTTCCTCCAGAAATATTTGAAAATTATCTGTTTCTTTATATTTAATTTTTTTGCGTTCAGATAATTCCTGCTGTCTTAAGATTTTTTAACATACGCTCCTTCACAGGAATATTATCTGTCCTGAATTCAGAACCGGTGATCATCTCGTAAAGAGTGATATAGCGTGATGAAAGTTCCACAACAAGATCATCGGGTGCTTTGGGAAGGACCTTATCTTTGTAGGGGTCACAATGCGCTTTAAACCATAAGCGAAGGAATTCCTTGTCGATGTTTTCCGGTTCTTTATTTTCTGCAAAGCGGCTCTGGTAACTCTCTTTCAGCCAGTACCGTGATGAATCAGGAGTATGGATTTCATCTATCAGAACAATTTCTCCATTTTCATCTGTACCAAGTTCATATTTTGTATCTACCAGGATCAGCCCATGAGAATCAGCTATTCTGGTGCCCTCCTCGAAAAGTGCGAAAACGATCGATTGAAGTTTATTCCAGGTTTTTTCGTCGATTATATTCCTGCTAATTATTTGTTCTGCAGAGATTGGTTCATCGTGTGCGTCAGATTTTGTAGTGGGAGTGAGAATAGGTTTGTCAAATTTCTGATTCTTTACCATTCCAGGCTTGAGAATATTGCCGCAGATATTTCTTACACCTTTTGAATATAGTGTCCATGCAGATGTGTCGGTTGAACCGGTGAGATAACCTCTTACAACGAATTCTATAGGAAACACCTTGCATTTTGTAGCGAGAGTAACATTGGGATCTGGAACGGAAATTATATGATTTTTCACTATATGCGAAGTGTTTCTAAACCAGAACTCACTGACCTGATTTAATACCTGCCCCTTAAAGGGGATACTGGCCAGAATTCTGTCAAAGGCACTTTGACGATCGGTAGTGATAAGAAGGAGCTTATCACCCAAATCATAAGTATCCCGTACTTTTCCTTTTCGCATTCCTGGGATATTTAAAAACGAAGTATCATCCAGGCAGTTATCCAACTGTTGTTTAATTAATTCCTTGCTGATCATCAAAACTCCGTTTGAAATTTATTAGCTGATAAAAAGCATAAATTGAAAGGTTCTGAATAATTATTAATAAGTCCTATAAAATAATAAGCGGCCCAATGGTATATCTAAAGATATAAGCAGTTTATTTATATCGGTGGTTATCTGATTTTCCATTTACTTATCTTTTGCTGGTAAGCTGCTGATTACGTTTTCATCGGGAGTATGTTACGGTGAAACTGATATTTAGACTCTGAAGGGGTATGATATTTGCACATTTGACCTTTGGATTCAAAAGCATTGTATATTCAATATTATTGATGTTGCCTGCTATTGCAGCAATAAGTATTTTTTCGTAATTATTCAAAAATCCTAAACTCTGAAGTTAGATACAGATGATTATTGCTATTGACGGTCCGGCAGGATCTGGAAAAAGTTCTACTGCAAGAGCGGTTGCAGCCCGTCTGGGCATAACCTATCTGGATACCGGAGCCATGTATAGAGCCATTACGCTCAAATGCCTTCGTTTGGGAATCTCATCACAGGATACAGAATCTCTGGCCAAACTGGCTTCACAGACTGTCATTTCCTTTACTGGTGTACCTCCCGAAAGCCGCATCTGGATGGATGGGGAAGATGTATCAGTACTGATTCGCAGCGATGAGGTAACTAAAAATGTATCCGATTACTGTGCTCCTTCGGTGGTGAGAGAAGCGCTGGTAAGGCAGCAAAGAGAGATTGGGAAAAACAATTCTGTGGTATGTGAAGGAAGAGATATTGCTACAGTAGTTTTTCCGGATGCAGATCTGAAAATTTTCATGGTTGCATCAGTTGAGGAACGTGCGCGCAGAAGGCAGAAAGATTTTGAGAAAATGGGAGTTCATAAATCCATCGATGAGCTCAAAGAGGAGATCTCGTTGCGGGATCATAAAGATTCCACCCGGAAAAACAGTCCTCTGCAGAAAGCTGCTGGTGCAGAAGAGCTTGATACTACCGGTATGACGCTGGAATCTCAGATAGAATACATTGTAAATAAAGCCACAGCATTGATTCAGGCAAAAAGTGCTGTTGCTGAATAAATTGCAGGTTGTCATTTCCGGGCCCCAATCTTAAAAATCCAGGACCAGAAGAGACAAATTAACTTTTAACCTTAACCCCAATTTACAGGAGTAACTTTTAACATGTCAGATGCACAGAAAGAGTTGAAGCCGGTTACAGGCTATGATGCGTCAGGACAGACAGTTGATCTGGCCGAATTCGAAGAAAGTTTTTACAAACCAGATCAGGTCCAGGAAATCCTTAAAGCTTACGACAAATCACTCGAAGGTATCGAGGAGGGCCAGGTTGTTCGCGGTAAGATTTTGCGTATAACCGAAAAGGAAGTGATTGTTGATGTAAATTTCAAATCGGAAGGGATTATTCCCATTTCGGAGTTTAAAAATGTTCATGAATTTAAACCCGGTGATGAAATAGATGTATTCCTGGAGCAAGTAGAAGACAGTGAAGGTCAGATTATACTGTCCAAATCCAGAGCTGATTTTCTGAAGGTATGGGATCGAATTTACAAGGCTTACGAGGAACAGGAAACTGTTGAGGGAAGACTCATCCGTCGAATTAAAGGCGGTGTAGTGGTTGATCTGTTTGGAGTGGATGCTTTTCTTCCTGGTTCTCAGATCGATCTGCGACAGATTCCGGATATGGATGCCATCATCGGTCAGGCTTTCAAGTTCCGCGTCATTAAGGTGAACAAGGCACGAAGAAACATTGTAGTCTCTCGCAGAGTTATTCTGGAAGAGGACCGTTCTGCCATGAGAGAAAAAATCCTGGCCGAACTGGAAAAGGGTCAGGTTCGGGAAGGTACCGTCAAAAATATCACCGATTTTGGTGCATTTATCGATCTGGGTGGTGTCGATGGTCTTCTGCATATTACCGATATGTCATGGGGAAGAGTAAATCATCCTTCCGAGATTGTGGCTATAGGCGATAAACTCAAAGTTAAAGTGCTCGATTTTAATGAAAACAAGGAAAGAATCTCCCTTGGCCTCAAACAGCTCAGTGAGCATCCATGGAAAGGAATTGAGGAGAAATTTCCTGAAGGTGCCAGAGTTCGTGGAAAGATCGTTTCCATTACCGATTATGGTGCATTCATGGAACTTGAAAAAGGCATCGAAGGACTTATCCATATTTCTGAAATGTCATGGACTCAGCATATCAAACATCCTTCAAAGATCGTAGGGATCGGAGATATCGTAGAGGCTGTTGTGTTAAAGATCGACAAGGAAAACCAGAAAATCTCTCTTGGATTCAAACAGCTTGAACCGGATCCATGGGAAAAGGTGCCTCAGGAATTTCCTGTAGATACAATAGTAAAAGGTAAAGTGAGAAACATAGCCGCTTTCGGTGCATTTGTAGAACTTAAAGAAGGTGTTGATGGCTTGATCCACATCTCTGATATGTCCTGGACCAAGAAGATCAATCATCCGGGTGAAATGCTCAAAAAAGGTGATACAGTAGAGGTAAAAGTGCTGGATATCGATCTGGAGAAACGTCGTATTTCTCTGGGAATAAAGCAGCTCTCTGAAGATCCATGGGCAGACCTGGCTAAAGATTTTGCTGTAGGAACAGAAATCGAAGAGACCGAAGTGGCAAGAATTCTGGATCGTGGTCTTGTTGTTAACTTATCCAATGAGATTGAAGGTTTTATTCCTCTTAACCAGCTCGGTCAGGAAGTCAATCACCCATCCCGTATCTACAAAGTTGGAGACAAAACTCCGGGTAAAGTGGTTGAATTCGATTTGGAAGGAAGAAAGATCGTTCTGAGCATAAGCGAGTATTT
>CAYPMS010000061.1:0-20174 GCA_964411655.1 uncultured Fibrobacter sp. | reverse complement strand
TTCCCAAATCCTCTTCAGAAGAACATATCATCACCAATCTTGAAGCACTTACTGTTAACTTATCCGACGAAGAATCCTCCATGATTGATAATATTTCAGAGAATCAAAGGTTTATTAAACCGTCCTGGTCAGAATTTGATGTTTAAAACTAAAATCCGCAGTTGAATGCAGCGCATATGCTTATCATCTCAATATCTTACACATCTGCATCCACCTCAACTGCGGAATTTAGGTTAAAAGGATCTGGGTTTAAGAACCTGATAACAGAAGTAAAGATATTGAAGTTATAAGAAACATTGAAAAAAAGAGGTAATTTCCGGTTTACCAGTAATGTCTGAAAAACAGAAGGCGGTTTTTACACCGCCTTTTATATAAATATCTGTGAATCAGCTCTGACAATTAAGCTATCGCAGTTTCATCATCCAGCCGTGCTTGTCTTCTATTTCTCCGTACTGAATTCCCTGCATCTGCTTAAATAATTTTGTAAGAGTCTGCCCCGCTTCACATTCCTTGCCAAAGGTATAGACCTTGTCACCATAAGTAATCGAATATACAGGTGTCAAAACTGCTGCTGTACCGCATGCACCCACTTCTGCAAATTCCGCAAGTTCGGTGACCGGTATAGGACGTTTCTCCACTTTCATTCCGAAATCTCTGGCAATTATCTGCAAACTGTCATTGGTGATGGAATTCAGAATTGATGTTGAATCCGGAGTCACATATTTATTGTCTTTTGTTATAGCCAGAAAATTCGAAGTTCCGAACTCATCCACCAGGCAGCGGGTTGCAGAATCAAGATAAAGACTGATAGGATATCCTTTGTCTTTACCTTCGAAATCACCAATCATGCCGGCAGCGTAATTTCCTGCAGCTTTGACATTTCCTACCCCTCTGGGTGCGGCACGATCATAATCTTCCTGAACTATTGCCTTCACCGGATAGAATCCGTTTTTATAATATGGTCCGGCCGGTATACAGAGTACCAAAAATATGTATTCATCAGATGGATGTACCCCGATATAGGGACTCGATCCAATAAGAAGCGGACGGATATATAAACTGGCACCGGTGCCGTAAGGAGGTACATAGTCCAGGTTTCTTTTGACAACCAGGTTTACCGCTTCTATAAACAGTTCTTCAGGAACCGGCTGCATCAAAAGGCGTCTGGCAGTTTTGTCCATGCGACGTGCATTCTGTTCTGGCCTGAAGATGCAGATGTCGCCATTTGCCTGGGAGAATGCCTTTAATCCTTCAAAACAGGCTTGCCCATAATGCAAACAGGTTGCAGCGATGTGCAGCTGCATCTCCGGCTTGTCGCTCACCTGAATATTTCCCCACTTGCCGTTTTTAAAATCTGCCCGTACAAAGCAATCAGTCTGCATGTACTTAAAGCCCAACTCCCGCCAATTAATATTCTTTCTCATATCAACCAGTCCTGATATTAGTGTATCTGCAGATCAAGCTTTCTGGTATCTCCTGAATTGGAAACGCCTTCTGATCCTTTATTCTTAATGTCTTTCATCAATTTATATTTTAGGCTGTCAATTAAAGCAATCCATGCAGCCTCAATAATATTTGTGGAAACACCCACTGTTCCCCATCTGCTCAGTCCATCTGAAGATTCTATCAGAACCCTCACTTTAGACTCGGTGCCATCTCTTCCGTCAAGTACCCTTACTTTGAAATCATCCAGCCGCACACTTTTCAAAGAAGGATAAAACTTTATAAGAGCCTTTCTCAATGCATTGTCAAGAGCATTGACCGGTCCTTCACCTTCGGAAGCAGTATGCTCGAAAAGCTCACCTTCCTGTATCTTGATGGTTGCCTCAGAGAAGACCTTACCATTATCCCTTTTCTCTTCAATGACTCTGAATCCCTTTACCTCGAAAGGTTCCTGAAAATGATCCAGGATCTCTCCTGCCAAAAGTTCGAAAGAGCCATCCGCAGCCTCAAACTGATAACCCTCTGCTTCCATCTTCTTGATTTTCAACAGAAGTTTCTTTACATCAGGATGATTCTTATCCAGTCCCGGATAAATAGCGCTGAGCTTTTCCAGCATGGTACTGGTACCCGCCTGATCAGAGACTACGAATTGACGAACATTACCCACCGATTCCGGCGCGACATGCTCGAAAGATTGTCGCACCTTTCTGACTCCATCAGCATGGGCACCTGCTTTATGCGAAAAGGCAGCTTCTCCTACGTAAGGCAGCCGTACATTATGAATTACATTGGCAATCTCAGCAATAAATACCGAAACCGATGTAATCATGCTGAGCTGCAGTTCAGAGATCAATTTAAAACCCCTTTTCAGTTGCAGATTCGGGATTATGGTGCACAGATTTGCATTACCGCATCGCTCTCCCAGTCCATTGAAAGTTCCCTGCACATGAGAGGCACCTGCAATGACAGCTATACAAGAGTTTGCATCTGCACATCCTGAATCATTGTGCATGTGTACACCAATTTGCACTTTGATTCCTTTTTTGACCTTATCGTATATACTAAGAACCTCATCAGGAAGCATTCCGCCATTAGTGTCACAAAGAACTACGCAATCTGCTCCTGCCTGCTGTGCAATCTCCAAAGTCTGCAAAGCATAATCCGGATTCGCCTTGTAACCGTCAAAAAAGTGTTCCGCATCATAGATGACTTCATCGAAATGCTTCTTCAGAAACAGTATCGATTCACCTATCATATCCAGATTTTCTTCATAGGAAGTACCTATCACTTTTGTGACATGAAGATCCCAGCTTTTGCCAAAGATAGTGGCAACAGGAGCCCCGGTCTTTACCAGATTTAAAAGAAAAGGATCATCTGAAGCTTTACATTTCGGACGACGGGTACTTCCAAAGGCAGCAATTTTTGCCTTAAAATTAAGAGCAGCGGCTTTTTTGTAAAACTCCGTATCAACTGTATTAGTGGAATTTGGCCAGCCACCTTCTATGTAATGGATACCCAAATCATTAAGCTTTTCAGCTATTCGTAACTTATCACTCAGAGATAAACTGATTCCAATTGCCTGATTACCATCTCTTAAAGTGGTATCATACAGTTTTACCGGGTGATTTTCACTTTTCATAACTATTCCTGTCAGTGTTTACACAACTGACCATTGATGATTTCTGAACCTGGTGATGGAGCCGGATTTAGCCCCACACCAATAAAATCTGTGCTACACAGGAGAATCTTTCAGGAGCAGGCAACAGTGGAAGCAATCAAATCTCCAACCTCAGTTGTACCCATTCCCATCTTTCCTGCAGCAAGACTTTTGATTTTGCCCGATGCCAACGCAGAATAAACTGCTTTGTCAATAGCACCAGCAGCTTCTCTTTCTCCCAGCATCTCAAGCATCATAGCTCCCGCACATATTGCAGCCAGAGGATTAATAACATTTTTCCCGGTGTATTTTGGAGCACTTCCTCCAATAGGTTCAAACATTGACACACCTTCAGGATTTATGTTACCACCTGCAGCAATACCCATTCCCCCCTGGATCATCGCTCCCAGATCAGTAATAATATCGCCGAAAAGATTTTCGGTGACGATTACATCGTAAAATTCAGGACTTTTGACCATCCACATGGTGCAGGCATCAACATGATTATAATCCTGATTGATATCAGGATAATCCTTATCCCCTACTTCCTTATGTGTGCGTACCCATAAATCCCCGGCATATGTAAGTACATTACATTTGTGAACCAGGGTGAGTGTTTTTTTCTTGTTACGCTTCCTTGTATATTCGTAAGCAAAACGGATACACCTTTCCACAACCGGACGTGAATAAACCATCAGTTGAGTAGCGATTTCATCTTTGGTCCCCACCATGCTGGCTCCACCCATTCCGGTGTATATGCCTCCGGTGTTTTCTCTTACTACCACAAAATCGATATGTTCAGGCCCTTTGTCTTTAAGTGGTGATTCCACATTGGGATAAAGTTTTACCGGTCGCAAATTAATATACTGATCCAGTGCAAAACGCAGTTTCAGCAATATCCCCAGTTCCAAGATTCCTGGCTTTACATCAGGATGCCCTATTGCACCTAAATAGATCGCATTGAATTTTTTAAGCTCTTCTATTGCACTCTGAGGAAGAGTTTCTCCTGTACGTTTGTAACGCTCCCCTCCAAAATCAAAGCTGGTGAAATTGAATTTCAATCCGAATTTAGGAGCAACTGACTCAAGAACCTTTACACCTTCCTGCAGAACTTCTGGCCCGGTACCGTCTCCGGGCATAAGAGCGATATTGTAGGTCTTCATTAATCTTCCTCTCTCAAGTGTAACATATTTTTATTATAACGATTCCCTGGGCGGAACCGGTAATTTACGGTTGAATTTTTTCATTCGTGCTATTTTATTAACAATATCCATATAGGCCATCGCAGATGCCTCCACAATATCAGTACTGGTACCATTGCCAGTAAAAACCCCCTCTGCAGAACGGGCCACAATCGATACTCTTCCCTGTGCCTCCCGTCCTTCGGTCACCGCTTCCAGATGATATTTTTCGATAGTTATTTTATAACCAACGATTCGGTCTATGGCTTTTGTGGCAGCATCAACCGCTCCGTCTCCACATGCAGCTTCCTGAAATAGCTTACCATCCACAAGGATGCGGGCTGTGGCAGTAGGCACGGTGCCTCTTCCGCTTGCTACATTGAGGTATTCCAATACAAACACATCCTTGAGATCATCGCTGTTTTTTGATTCCATTAAAGCTATAAGATCATCGTCATAAACCCTGCCCTTCTTATCTGCCAGGGCTTTGAACTTTTCATAAAAGCTGGATTTTTCGATCTCTTCCTCGCTGTATCCCAAATCCAGAAGACGACTTCTTACCATATGACTTCCGGATCTTCCAGTAAGATTCATCCGGTTATCTTTGAGTCCCACCGATTGTGGGGTCATAATCTCGTATGTCTTTTTTGCTTTCAGAACTCCATCCTGATGAATTCCGGAAGAGTGTGAAAAAGCATTACTTCCCACAATCGCTTTGTTTGGCTGTACCGGCATGTTACAGATATCTTTGACAAGCTTGCTGGTACGCATTATTTCAATGGTATTTACATTGGTATGCGCATGAAACAGGTCCTGTCTCACCTTTAAAGCCATCACTATCTCTTCCAGCGCTGCATTTCCGGCTCTTTCCCCTATCCCGTTTACAGTGCATTCGATCTGTCTGACACCATGAGAAACAGCGGTTAATGAATTTGCGGTAGCCATTCCCAGATCATTATGACAATGTACCGATAAGACTGCTTTATCAATATTAGGAACTCTGTTAAATAATTGATCAATAATTCCCGCGAAATTTTCCGGAGTAGTATACCCTACCGTATCAGGAATATTTATGGTATTGGCACCTGCCTCGATAGCCTGCTCTACGATGCGGCAGAGAAAATCAATCCCGGTTCTTCCTGCATCTTCAGCAGAAAATTCCACATCATCGCAGTTTTGTCTTGCCAGACGCACATGAGTTTTTACCATTTCGATGATGTCTTCTTCACTTTTACGCAATTTTTTTTCTGCATGTATTGCTGAAGTGCCAATAAACGTATGAATCCGGGGGCGTTTGGCACCTTTCAAAGCCTTTGCACAAGTCAGGATATCCTTTTCCACAGCCCTGGCAAGCCCACAAATGATAGGCCCATCTATTTCACGGGCGATAGTGGAAACGGACTCAAAATCACCAGGAGAAGAGACCGGAAAGCCTGCCTCTATCACATCAACATTAAGTCTGGCCAGTTGCCGGGCAATTCTCAGCTTCTGATCAACTGACAAGCTTGCAATCAGCGCCTGTTCACCATCACGTAATGTTGTATCAAAAATCAGAATTTTATTTTTCATAAAATTTTATAAAACGCACTCTCATTCGAGAGTGCATTGACAGATCGATCAGTTGCCCTGACGTCCGGAAACACCTTTGGTTGATTTGGTGATTTCCCTAGCTTTTTCCCTTGGACGAAGGCTTCGTGCAGCTTTACCAGCAAGCCACATCTCGGAATTACCCATTTTTGAAAGCTCTTTGTCCAGCAGTTCCTTATAATTAGACTTGCCGCAGGAAGTAAGCACCCGTTTTGTTTCTTTACCGCTTTTCACTGATTCATAGAGTTCTTTGAAAACCGGCAGAGTAGCATTTTTAAACTTTGGTTTCCAGTCAAGTGCACCCCGCTGAGCAGTTGCAGAGCAGTTTGCATACATCCAATCCATACCGTTTTCATCAACCAGCCTGATAAGGCTCTGTGTAAGTTCTTCAACAGTTTCGTTAAATGCTTCTGACGGGCTGTGGCCATTTTTTCTTAACACATCATACTGGGCTTCCATTATCCCTGCAAGAGCCCCCATCAGTACACCACGTTCACCGGTAAGATCACTGTACACTTCCTTTTCGAAAGTAGTTTCGAAAAGATATCCTGAACCGACTCCAATACCCAGAGCTATGCAGCGTTCTCTGGCTCTGCCGGTAGCATCCTGAAAAACAGCAAAGCTTGAATTGATTCCTGCACCAGAGAGGAAATTGCGACGGACATTCAGTCCACTTCCCTTGGGAGCTACCATGATAACATCCACATCATTTGGTGGAATGACTTTAGTCTGGTCTTTATAGACTATAGAGAAGCCGTGTGAGAAATAAAGAGCATCGCCTGGTTTGAGATGTTTCTTGATGGTAGGCCAGATTGCCATCTGTGCAGCATCAGAAACCAGCATCTGTATAATAGTTGCCTTTTCAGCAGCCTCTTCTATATCGAAAAGAGTCTTTCCAGGTACCCAGCCATCTTTTACAGCGCGATCCCAGTCTTTTTTAAAAGATTTGGCCTGACCAACAATAACATTGAAACCATTATCTTTAAGGTTAAGTCCCTGAGCAGGCCCCTGGACACCATAACCGATAATTGCAATGGTCTCTTTTTTCAGGGTTGTGCGTGCTTTTGCGAGAGAAAATTCTTTTCGCGTAATTACTTCTTCCGGTACTCCGCCGAAATCGATAATTGCCATCTTTACAGGCTCCTTTTAAAAAAGTGAAAAATTTATAACGCTGGAAAGTTCTTCTTCAGCACTACCAAGAGCTCCCCTTAGCGCGACTATTTTCTGGTTTGTGCAATAGCAATTGTACCGGAACGTACAATTTCCTTTATGCCGTAAGGCTTTACCATAGTGATAAAATCGTTTATCATGCTTCTGGTACCCATCATCTCAAAAGTAATCGATGAAGGGGCAACGGCCGCTACCTTCGCCCCGAAAATGGTTCCCAATCCGACCATTTCGTGACGATTGGAATGATTGGAATCTATTCTCACCAGCACCATTTCCCGTTCCACTACCGGTTCTCCCTGAAAGTCAATAACCTTGATTACATCGATCAGCCGATTAAGCTGTTTTACAATCTGTTCAAGGATGGTCTCTTCTCCATCGACAACTATGGTCATACGGGAAACGGTGGGATCATCGGTTTCTGCCACAGTCAAACTGGAGATATTATAGCCTCTGCTGGAGAACAACCCCGAAATCCGGGAAAGAGTTCCGCTGTTATTTTCAACTAATACTGAAATCGTATGTACACTCATCATCCCTCCAGAATTTCATCAAGGGGTTTTCCTGCCGGAACCATTGGAAATACATTCTCCTCCGGTGCAACTATAAATTCCATAAGTGCAGGCCCCTTCACTGCCAGCCCTTCCTTCAACACACTTGATATCTGATCCGGTTTTGCGGTCCTGAAAGCAGCAATGTTATAACTTTTTGCCAGTGCCACAAAATCAGGAACATATTGCTTCTGACATTTCTGAGCTCCCACGCATTGACTGCAGAGAGTGCCGCCCCGCAGACAGGTCGAGCTGTAACGCTTGTTATGGAAGAGCTCCTGCCACTGCCTTACCATTCCCAGATAGGAATTATTAAGAATTACAATCTTCACCGGAATATTATTCAGGGATAAAGTGGCAAGTTCCTGAATATTCATCTGAATCGAGCCATCACCTGCAATGTCTATTACCGGTACCTGCGGATTGGAAACTGCAGCGCCCATAGCAGCCGGTAAACCATATCCCATGGTCCCAAGCCCACCAGAGGTAAGCAGTGTTCTAGGTTTGTCAAAGAGATAATACTGCGCAGTCCACATCTGGTGCTGCCCCACTTCAGTAGCAATGATTGCGTTTCCGCCAGTTTCTCTGTAAACTGCTTCGATAACCGCCTGAGGCTTTATTATCTCCGATGAATCGGTATAATTAAAGAGTTTCTTACCTTTCCATCTCATCACCTTTTCATTCCACTGGTCTGCATTTCTTGGCTGAATGATTTTATTTAATTCTATCAGTATCTTTTTGGCATCACCCACGACCGGAATATCTACCTTTATTATTTTGGAGATTGCAGCCGGATCTATATCCATATGAATAATGTCTGCCTCAGGAGCAAACTCTGCCACATAACCGGTTACTCTATCGTCAAAACGAGCTCCTATGGAGATGATAAGATCACATTCCTGAATAGCATAGTTTGCTGCTTTTGCTCCATGCATCCCCGGCATTCCAATAAAAAGCGGATGAGTACCAGGAAAACATCCCAGCCCCATCAAAGAGGTGGTAACAGGAATATTGGTATATTCGGCAAGTTTCAGAAGCTCCTCATAAGCCCCTGAATGATTTATTCCCCCTCCGGCAAAAATTACCGGTTTCTTTGCTTTTGCAATTGCTTCTGCAGCCTTCTGTATCTGGCGGATATGCCCGTTTGTATTTGGCTTGTAACTGCGTATCGACACGGTTTCAGGATAAGAATAGTTCTCGGTTACCGCTCTGGAGATATCAACAGGTATATCAACCAATACAGGTCCGGGTCTTCCAGTACTTGCTATATGAAATGCCTGTTTCAATATGATAGGCAGATCATCGATAGACTTGACAAGAAAGTTATGCTTGGTAATAGGACGGCTGATTCCCACCACATCAGCCTCCTGAAAAGCATCGGTGCCTAAAAGAGAGGTTGAAACCTGTCCGGTGATAGCCACCATAGGTATGGAATCAAGATATGCAGTTGCGATTCCTGTCATTATATTGGTTGCACCAGGTCCGGAAGTTGCCAAACATACTCCTACTTTACCTGTAGCTCTGGCATACCCATCCGCAGCGTGCGCTGCAGCCTGTTCGTGTCTTGTCAAAACGAAAGTGATTTCTTTGGTGTCATACAAAACATCAAAAATAGGAATGACTACACCGCCGGGATAACCAAATACTACTTTAACCCCTTCTTTCTTTAAAGCATCTATTATAATCTGCGCGCCTGTTAGCTTCAACATGTCCTCCCAGATCTAGTCCGATGCATTTACTTATAATCTACATCACACCGAAACAGCTGACTAAAATACGACCTTTTACCCCAACAATCAAGAATTATATAAGCTTAAAACACAAAAAGGCCCGTTTCCTCTCTTAGAAACGGGCCTCGAAATCTTTACTTTTTCTGATTCTATAAACCCGTTTCCCTTTGTCCCGGTATAATAATAATGACACCCGTAATCCCGGAGAGAACGGTCACTGCAAAAACTGAAGATGTCAGATTTCTTGTGTTCATGATTTCAATGTAAATATTTTCAGGGAAAAAAGCAAGAATTTCTTCTCCAATCCTAATCGGGCGATTTGACCAGCTCCAGCAATCCCTTAATTACCAGATCCGAACTTATTGCTCTCATACACCCTCTGTTTATTAAACAGATGTTTCCGCCATGCGCATGACAAGGTCGACAGAAAAAAGATGATTCAAAAACTTTAAATGGCGGTTCCCCCTGGGGGTAAAAACCCCAATGGCGGGTTGTGGGTCCATAAATTATTCCGGTCCTTACTCCGCAAGCCCTCGCAAGATGGGACAAACCGGTATCATTACCCAGCGCCAGAGAACAATTCTTTAAAAAGCATCCACATTCGTAAAGAGAAAGCTTCCCTGCAAGAGAAAAGCAGCGATGTCCTGTCAACCTTGCCATCTCCTCTGCCTTCTGCATCTCCTGAGGGCCACCCATTATACATACATACCATCCCTTTACAAGAAAATATTGTCCCACATTTATAAAGCGGTCCAGGGGCCATTCCTTGTTTTTCCATGCTGCAAAAGGGATCAAAGCTATTACAGGACGAATTATTCCTCCTGTATATATCTGCTCCCTGATGTGCTCAGGCAAAACTGATGATTTAAAAATTAATCGGCAGGATTGCTGCCTTGAAACATCATAGCCGATTCCAGCCGCTTCAAGATATCTGGCCACCACCATGTCTTTTTCAGAATATTTACCAATGCGAGCAATAAGCCTTAAAGCCCTCTTCAGGTATGGTTTACGAAAGGTACCTACTTTTTTCTTTTGTTTTATCTGTGCCAGAAACGTTTTGCTTCTTCGATTATTCTGAAGATCAATTACCAGATCCCAGTTTTTCTGCAGTAATCCGGGATCAACCGTACTTCTCTTTTTGGAAATACCATAAACCCTGTAAAGTCTGTCGTCATCTTTGAAAAGCCCGGCATACTGTTCGTCGGTAACAAAGGTTATTTCTGAATCGCCATAACTACTCTTCAATGCTGCAAACAAGGCGGAGGCTAAAATCACATCCCCCATCGAAGAAAATCGTATTATTAGGATCTTTTCAGGATTCGACTCAATCATTAACTTTAAACTATCCACAAACAGTGGTACAATAATATTTTATAGCGATGGTTACCTTAGCTTAGCGCTTCCAGTCTGCATAAAATGCATAATTTCAGTAACCAGACCAGTAAATATAGAACATTCCTTTAACCAGGGTAAACGGGTATATGACCAATCTTCAACCAGACAACCCTAATTTGCGCCATATGAAATTAAGTGATCCGATCCAGAATCCTTATAAACAACAGGATATCCCGATGCCTGTTCCCGGAGATAAGATCGGACCAGGTAAAGTTCAACTAATGATAGGTGAAGGAGGAAGTGCTAATATATATAAGGTCTGGCACGAAGGACTTGAAGTCGTGCGCGCAGTAAAAGTCCTTAAGAAATATTCTGATAAAGAGGCCCGTGAAAGGTTTCTCACCGAAGCCAAAATCATGGCCGATCTTCATCACCCTAATATTGTAGAAATCCATAATATCGGACACATCGACCAGCAAATCCCTTTTCTTGAAATGGAATATGTTGATGGTGTCTCTATCCGAAATCTCCTTGCTCAATGCAATCGTCTTCCCTTGGCGGTGACCCTCTCTATAGGCTATTTTGTCTGCCAGGCTCTGCATTACGCCCATACTAAAGACTACACTCTCTATGGCAAGGTTTATCACGGTCTGATCCATAGAGATATTAAACCAGACAATATCATTATCTCCAAAGATGGAATAGTTAAACTGATGGATTTCGGAATTGCGCGACCCAGTGAAGTAAGCCTGCACACTGTAGGAGCCAAAATCATGGGAACTCTTGTCTACCTCAGCCCCGAACAACTCAACGGCAAAACCCTTGATCACAGAAGTGATATCTTTTCATTAGGTACCGTTCTCTACGAAATGCTGTGCGGTGCCCGTTGCTTTCCGCAGAAAACCCTTACAGAACTGGTCCAGAAAAAAACAAAAGGGCAATACAAACCATTAGATTCCTATGATCTGCCATTCCCAAAGGAACTCATCAGTTGCATCCATAAAAGTATAGCCCTTGAACCTCACGAACGCTTTAACAATATCGCAGATTTTGGCCATGAACTCTTCGCTATTCTTCGGAAAATTTCCGACAGAGCACCTCAGGATCTGATATGCCGATATATGAGCAATCCTCTGAGCATTCCAGCATGGAAACCACCTAAAAAAATCTCTGCGAAACTGTTGATCTCTGTTGGGGGGATAGTTCTGGCAGCCGCTGCAGCGATAATGATAATGCTGATAAAATAAGAGAAGATTAAAACCTTTTGTCGCTAAAAGATTTTTCAGGAAGAGAGGGAAACAAAATACTGGCAGGATTTATATGTGTACCCTTATGAATCACCTCATAATGAAGGTGTATTCCCGTGCTTAATCCGGATAGCCCCATTTTTCCAATTACCTGTCCCTTTTTTACCTTCTTGCCCTTGCTAACCAGAGCCTGCCCTACATGAGCATAAACCGTCTCAAATCCACTCTGGTGTAACAGCGTTATCCTTACTCCCCAGATAGGATGATTCTCCAGACGGCTAACCTCTCCTGAAGCAGCAGCTATAATTGGAGTACCTTCCGGAGCAACCAGATCGATACCAAGATGTCTTTTCACTTTGGAAGTAAAAGGGTCAATAGATGATCCGTATCCACGGGAAATCACAAAAGAATCTTCCATTGGATATATCACAGGAATGTTTTCCAGCAGATAATTACTATTGATATTATCATAGAAAGACTCAAAGAGCTTTTCCCGGTTTTCAACATACTGCAACAGCTCATCGGTACTCATTTTCTGAAAATCGATTCCCTGTTTGGATACCGCTGATTTTTCACCAGTACCGCTAAACTGGGCTGCAACTTTCTGCTTTGCCTCCAAACGGGCAACCTGGTCTTTAAGATTATTTAATAACCTCAGGGTGGATATGATTTTTCTTAACAGGGCATTATTCTGTTCTGTTAAATTATTCTTCTGATTGGTCTCTACCACATTCAATGTAAAATTGTTGAATGGAATGAAATAACCTGAAAAACCCAACAATATGAGGACAAAAAAAGCTATCACTATCGATAGACGGATCCTGATTGTTTTTACAGGTATTCCACTGGGGGGTACTATGAGAATCGTTCTTTTTTTCATTTAATGATTCTGCTCTATCTCCTTTATCAGAAAAAAAATTCGATGCTCTGCCAGAAAATACACTTCGGCTTCGCTCAGTGCCCATATCCAGTTCATTAATATAATGAACCAGATCCGTTTTTTTTAGCAAACCATATCTGCACAGAACGGACATAGAGCGAAGCCGAAGTGTACTGTTTCTTAATCAAATTCCATTAATATCATCTTCTTCATCGGTTTTTGAATTTTTTGAGCACTCTCCCACCTCTTTAATTTTCTTGGAAATCTCTATCAGTTCTTCACGCAAAGCAGCAATATTTTCTACCGCTTTTTTAATGGTCAAATCCTGAGCAACATCAGCTCCCTTGCCATCCTCAAAAAGATCGAATACCCTTTCTCCGATATCACCGTAGTTGCGCTCGATCTTACGTTTAGTAGCCATCTCCTCTACCTTTAATTTTCCTAATTTCGTATACTCCTCTATTTTTTCCATAGAAAGAGCAGCTCCTTCACGAACTCCTTTTTTCAGCTTCTCCCACATATTATCCATAGATCCTCCTGGTAAAAAAGTGTTAATAGCAGGGATAAAAACATTAATTAAAAATGATTTCAGCAATTATAAAAATCAGATTTTTTTAACATAAAACCAAATTTTAACTCAATATCAATGCCAATTTCCCCAGTTCATTCAGCCATCAGTCCATACTCCTTCCATTATTGGAAGAATAGCCGGAAAATGCTATTTTTTTAATATGTCTAATTCAGAATCCCTTCGCTGCTTCCTTTTAAACTACACCAGCCGCGACATTCGAAACCACTTTGAGATTGTCCTGTATGCGGTGACCGAAGACCGGACGCCTGTAAAGATTCTTATCGATAATTTCCGCCCGATGTTTTTCGTTCCCCGAACTACAGATCCAAATCTTACTATTAAAGCAGCAGAACGAAAAGTACTTCCTTTAAAGGCTATCGATGGAACAGAGGTTGACTGCCTTTATTTCAGCACCTATTCGGGTTTTCTTGAGACAAAAGATCAGCTTCATAAAACCGGTGTCATTCTCTATGAATCAGATATCAACCCGGTAGAACGCTTTTTAATGGAAAGATTTGTAGCAGGTGGATTTGAAGCATCCGGCTCCATCAGCAATCATGATGGAACACTTTTCCTTCGTAATCCTGTCATCAGAGGTACCGATGTAAAACCATCTCTGCAGGTATTGTCTTTTGATATCGAAACCGACACTGCAACCGGACAAATCTACAGTATCGCATGCAGCGGTAAAACCGATGCGGTATTTATTATTGGTAAAGAAGAAGCTGCCGAACCGGTAATCTTCTGCTCAAATGAAAAAGAGTTGATTCAGCGTTTTTTCCGGCATGTCAGTGATCAGAACCCCGATATTCTGATCGGTTGGAACGTCATCAACTTTGATCTCCAGAAGATTCTCGAACGTTGCACCCATTTAAACATTCCTTTTGATCTGGGAAAAGACAGCGGTTCACGAATCATTCAAAACCGTCCCGGCACCGATCTTCTGGTACGAATTCCCGGACGAATTGTCATGGATGTCCCCACCATGCTCAGAGCCAACTATTTTACCTTCGAGGAGTATTCCCTCAATTTCGTAGCTTCAGAAATGCTTAACAGGACAAAACTGATTGAAAAAAGCGGTGAAGAGAAAATTGCAGAAATAAACCGCCTTTTCAACGAAGACAAACCGGCTCTGGCGCAGTACAATCTTGAAGACGCAAGATTGACACTGGAAATCTTCAACAAAGCCGGCATCCTCCCCAATGCAGTCGAAAGATCAAAACGATCAGGCCATCTTCTTGATAGAACCGGTGGCAGTGTGGCCGCATTCGATTATCTTTATCTGCCCCGTTTACATCGGCTCGGAATTGTAGCTGCAAATGCAGCAGATATCCCAGCACCTTCCGGCCCTCTGCCCGGAGGCTATGTACTTGAACCAGTCCCGGGAATCTATGAAAATGTCTTGGTCCTTGATTTCAGAAGCCTTTACCCTTCAATTATCCTTACATTTAAAATCGATCCCCTGGGTTTCCATATCAAATCAAAAGACAGAATCAGGACTCCAGCCGGTACATCCTTTTCCAATGAGACTTCAATACTGCCCGAAATTATCGGGCAGCTACTTGAAGCACGGGCCAAAGCCAAAAAGGATAACAATCCCTATCTTTCCCAGGCGATAAAAATCCTGATGAACAGTTTCTACGGAGTGTTGGGAGCACAAGGATGCCGTTTTTTCTCCTCCGAACTGGCAACCACTATTACCAGAACCGGTCAGTATATTCTCAAGGAAACCATAAATCATATCGAATCGACTACTCCCTACCGGGTCATCTATGGCGACACCGACTCTCTCTTTGTACTGATTGGCCCTGGTAAAGAAAATAAAGCTACAGACATAGGAGAAACATTATCAGAGCAGATAACCTCCTGGCTTGCCGTATATCTAAAAAGCAATTTCGGAGTGACATCCGCACTTCATCTTGAATTCGAGACCCATTTCCGTCATTTCCTGATGCCCTCGGTAAGAGGTGGAACGTACGGAAGCAAAAAGCACTATTGCGGAAGTATTCTGGAAAATGGTGAGATGAAACTGATCTTCAAAGGCATGGAATCAGCACGCTCAGACTGGACCGATCTGGCAAAGAATTTCCAGAATGAACTGATAAGACGGGTCTTTTCTGGATTGCCGGTTCATGATTATATCAATGATACGGTAAACAGGGTGAAAAAAGGAATTTTTGATAATCAACTGATCTATAAGAAAAGGTTACGCAAAAATCTCGATGAGTACACTGTCAATGTTCCACCCCATGCCCAGGCGGCCCGCCTCCTGAAAACACCTTCACACATAATCCGGTATTATATCACCACCAGCGGCCCACAACCCCTGGAAAACCTCTCTTCTCCCATTGATTACGACCACTATATCGACTGTCAGCTTAAACCAATCGCAGATTCAATTCTGGAGTTTACTGGTACCAGCTTTGACAATATTATCTCCGGCCAACTGGACCTCTTTGGCTTAGGATAATATTCCATCTTCTTGATGGTAATCTTCATATCCTGCCCATCACCAGTCTAACCGCTATTCCGCCATTTTTAAACCGGATCTCTTTATTGACCTTTAAACCGGATTTTTCTGCAAAACCTGGATCTTCTACGATAAAAGCGAAATTCCATCCGCTAAATTCCCTGCAAAGATGCTTTCCAAGTTTTACGTAAAATTCATCCAATCCAGATTCGGAAACCCCAATCCGCTTACCATAGGGAAGATTTGAAATCAGTAATCCCGGTGGAGTCACAGGCTCAATAGTGAGGCAATCCTGTTTTCTTATTTCCACAAAATTTTCCACGCCCAGACAACTTGCATTTTCCCTGGCACTATCCAACGTTTGCTCATCGATATCGGATGCAAAAAAGCGCTTCTCAGTATCATTAAGCTCTTCAACTGTGGCTTTACTGCAGATTTTCTCCCATTTTTGACTGTTAAAAGATGGCCAGTTCATGAATGCAAATCTCCGGTTTATTCCAGGTGCTTTGTGAAGCGCCATGGAAATCGCCTCCAGAATAAGTACTCCGGATCCACACATGGGGTCCATTATCACCGGATACCTGTCCCATCGAGCCAGCATAAGCACTGCACCAGCAATCGTTTCCCGAATAGGTGCAAACGCAGTTTTCTGACGATATCCTCTCTTATAGAGTAAATCACCGCTGGAATCAATACTGATCGTACACTCATCCTGAAAGATTCTTATATGAAAAACGATACCGGCATCAGGATCGTTTTTTACAGGTACTCCCAGCTTTCTCATATGTTCCGAAAGAGCATCGAACACCGTCTTGCCGATATTATCAGTATGATGAAGCCTTGAGTTTCTGGATGAAACCGAAAAACTGACTGCATCCGAAAACCCACAGTACAACTCCCAGTCGATCCTGCGACATTTGTTGTAAAGCTCAGGATATGAACAGGCAGTAAAAGTCCCTATACGCATCAGAATGCGGTTGGCAGTCCGCAAAAACAGGTTAGTGCTGTAAATCAAATCCAGAGGGCCGCAAAACTCAACGCCTCCGCTTATAAGATCTTTTACTTCTACACCCTCAAGCGATGAAAGCTCCGATTTGAGTTGATTTTCAAAGCCAGGAGTGGTTATGGCTGCAAACTGATGCCTGGTTTTAAGAAGATATCGCTTGAGTCTGCGTTCAAGCCCTCTGGGGGTCAGCAACTGCGAATGATTATCCACAATTTTAATTTTTCCTGAAAAAGTCCTTCAGATTTTCTCTCATCTGCTCAAATACACCGCCTATGGCTTTCTTAAGAATTTCCCTGTCCAGTTCTACCTTCGGCTCGCCAAGAGTACCATAAATTCTGCATCGAACAGCGCTGCGATTGTTTTCATTAATTGCCAGTGAATTAACCAAAAAATTGGGCAACTCCTTTACAGCAGCTTCTGAAAGAGCGGCATCAACCTGCTGATCGATCCCTCCATTCAGAGTCAACATTCCATTGGATTTAAAATCCAGCATTTCCCCGCTTCCTGAGATATTTACCCGTACAGTATTTCTGTCTAACAGATCAAAATCAGCTTTTACTCTGGAGAAAGAAAGACGGCTGAAATCCGGATTTTCCAACAGCTCAACAAGAGCCTTCTGAACCGGGGTTTCCCATACACTCACCCCAGACATTCTGATTACTCCCTTCCCCCGCACAGAATCCAATTCCAGCGATGAAGAAGCTAAATTCAGATCAAAATCCATTTTGCCTGAAACACACCTTTGCATAATTCCGGAACGAATCACCTTATCAATATTGAGCCCTGAGGCATTAAGTGTGAAATCATGTATCCGCTTGCCAGTCAGATCAAGTCTGGTATTGATTTTAACTTTGCCATCAAAAACCCTTGCACGGCACCTGCTGATATCAAGAGTCTTATTATTAAATAAACCGTTAGCCCTTATAAAAGTGAAATCGTTGTTCAGGTAAACAAGCTCTGCGATATCAAGATCCAATTCAATGTTCTTTGATTTTTCATGTTCCCTGAATATATCCAAAGAAAAGCGTTCTGCAGAAATAAAGGGTGTTTCTCTTTTTAAGATTCTAACTGTTTTTCCATCGATACAGACGCTATTTATCTGTTCAGTTTGTGCAGCAAACCTTAACAGACGATCGACTGAAGCACTGATATCATTGTTTGTATCCTGAGAAAAGCTGCTGCAGAAAAGCTGATACCTCTTCTTTATTTGAGACCACTTCTGCATAGCGTTTATTACATTGAAATTGATTCGTATTCTGGACAAATCCAACTCATACTTCAAACCATTTTCTGCTGACTCTGATGCATGAATATCATACATGGTAACACCTTTCCATAAAGCCAGTTTTATCTTTCCGACATTACAGGTGTCCAGAGTACTTTCATTGATTATTGAACGGGCATATCTGGTAATAAGAGGATGAGACAGCGGAAAAAATCCGGCTATCAGAATAGCAACAACTGCAGCAAACAACAGACTGGCTATCCACTCCAAAAACTTAAGTAAATTGAAACCGGCTCGTTTTTTCTGACTGAAAGTTTTCATATATGGTTTATCGGTTTGTTTTTTTAATGCTGGTGGTAGTTTTTTTGCCATCTAAAACGTATTTTAAATTGATCTGCAATCTCAGGATTTTAAAACTAACATTTTACATCATTCATTGCATAGGTTTATGGCTAACATTATCAGTAAGCGTGAAAATACAGTTCTTATCATCTCCACAGATCTGCCATTCAGAGCAAAAATAAGAGAGAATCTCAATTTTCAGAATTTCACGGTCTTTGAAGCAGATACCCAATCTATTGCTTTTGGAATACTGGAAAACAATCCGATTGGGGTGGTGTTTCTTGATCTGGAACACATGCCTCTTATTGAACTTGATATTGTCAGCTATATCCGTACCCAGTTTCGGTCTGAGATTGTAGTTTTTACCACCTTTGAAAAACTGGAAGAAGCCACAAATGCACTCCGCAACGGAGCGGCATTTTATCTGGTAAAACCAATCAGGCTTACGGATTTAAAATCGGTACTGGCCAAACTAACCATTAGAATCGAGCAGGTAAACGATCATATCGAACTGGAACAACGTTTTCTTAGCGATCTCATGTCCGGATCCGCATCCATGCAGAAAGTGCTCAAATTCGCCATGAAAATCTCTCCTACCAGCTCCACTGTATTAATTGGAGGAGAAAGCGGTACAGGTAAAGAATTTTTTGCCAAAATAATTCATCGGATGTCCAAACGATATGATGGAAGATTTGTGGCCATGAACTGTGGAGCCATTCCGGATACTCTTTTTGAGAGCGAACTATTCGGACACAAAAAAGGAGCTTTTACAGGTGCTGACCGGGACAAAACCGGGCTGGTCGAAGAAGCTCACTTGGGAACACTTTTTCTGGATGAAGTGGGTGAACTCTCACCATCTGCACAGGTTAAACTGCTCCGGTTTCTACAGGAGCGGGAATTCCGACGCATCGGAGACAACATAAACCGCTCGGTAGACGTTCGCATAATAGCTGCAACCAATAAAGACCTGGCAAAAATGGTGGAACAGGGAAAATTCCGGGAGGATCTATTCTATCGTCTCAACGTTTTCTATCTTTACCTCCCACCATTACGGGAGAGAAAGGAAACCATTCCCAATCTCATTCACATATTTGTACACCGTTTCAATCAGCTTTTTAATAAGAATGTAAATCGTATCTCCAAAAATGCTGAAGCCATTCTGGCCAATTACAATTATCCAGGCAATGTTCGCGAGCTGGAGAACATTATGGAACATGCGGTTGTGCTGGCAGAAGATTCAGAGATAACAGAGAGAGATCTACCAGAATTCATGTTCAGAAACCGGCTCCTTCTTGCAGGTCCCAGCACTGATAACGATGTTACCTCTGATAAGGTCCTTACACTGGCAGAAATGGAGATGAAACACATCAGTCAGGTGCTTTTATTGACCAATTATAATTATACAGATGCATCGAAAAAACTGGGAATCTCCCGGTCGACACTATGGAGAAAAATAAAGGAATATAACATAGAAACACGGTGAACAATGGATGTAAGAGTCTACTATGAAGATACCGATTGCGGTGGTGTGGTTTATTATGCCAACTATCTTAAATACATGGAACGCAGCAGAACAGAGTTTCTGCGTGAACTGGGAATCGACCAGGTAACATACCAGAAAAAGGGTGTTTTCTTTGTGGTAGTTGATGCTCATGTAAAATACCGCTCCCCTGCCCGTTATGATGATCTTTTAAGCGTTGAATCTTCAGTCATTGAACTCTCTTCTGCAGCAGTCGTTTTTGAAACCAGAATCCTTCGGGACAAACAACTGCTGGTAAAAGG
>CAYPMS010000060.1:0-20268 GCA_964411655.1 uncultured Fibrobacter sp. | reverse complement strand
GATTCTCAGAGATACAATTTTCTAAGTACTTTCCACACTTAAACCAGAATGGCCCGAAAAAATTTAGGAAGTAATCATGTTTGGTGTAAAGATTCCTTTTCTGATCAGCGGTTATGAGAAACAGTGTGAGGGTATGTATACATATGCACCAGAAGAAATAGAATGCGATAAATGGTTTCTCAGCTTCAGAAGCAAAATAATAGATTCTATGGGAAAAGATTATCTCCCCGTTTGTCGTATCAGTGATGGAGAGTTTTTGGCCTTGCTTGGTTACCAGTGGATGAATTTAAAGTACCCGTTAAAAAAAATGTTGCGAAATAATTTTAATTATATTCTGCAGATTTTTTTCCATTACCAGCGAATAAGCGCTCATACTTTGCCAATTGTATCCAGTGGAAAATATGATATTTCTGAAGTAAGATATATCAGAAACGTATATGGCAATATGCTGACTAAAATCTCAGAATTAGGGATTCTGGCAATTCATTTATCAAATGGCAGGAAACCCTTTCAACAGCATTATTACAGAAAATTTGCAAAATTTTTGAAGGAATTCAATATTGAATTGACATTTCAAAATTATGTTCCTTTTTATTTTATTTATCCCATGCTGACCGGTTCAGGCAATCATGAACTTTTTGATGGGAAGCGGATATTGCTGATCAATGGTGCTGAAAAAAACAAAAAGGAAAAAATAATCAGCTCAGTATTCGATCTTGGAGCCAAAGAAATTCACTGGTTGGGCATATCAAATAGTAAATCTATGTATGATCAGATTAATGTAGATGAATTTGTAGGTAAAATTGATATTGCCTTTTTAGGGGCAGGTATTGGAAAACCAAATATTTTATTACAATTAGCAAAACTTAAAATACCCTGTATAGACGCGGGATATGTATTTGAAATATGGGCGGACAATTCACTGGGATCAAAACGGAGATTCTGCTCCTATAATTATCATCAATAAAATGAAAGAAAGATTGATGATCAAATGATGAGAAATAAACACATACTCTTTGTTCAACATGCCGGGATTGGTGGGGCCTTTATCAGTTTAAAGCAGTTAATAGAGACTGTTATTGAACAGGAAATGAAGGTTACAGTTCTGTTACTCCGTAATGATAAGTTAGTCAAAGAGGAATTTCAGAAAATGGGTGTTGATGTTTTAGTTAAACCAGATTTATCTCAGGTAAGATCTGTGGTTGGGGGGTGGATTAACTTTTTAAATCCGGTACATTCATTTTTTGCAATTAAAAACTATTTGAAAATTCCATGTTCAATTTGGCAATTTAACAGGCTGATAAAAAAGATCAAACCCGATATCGTTTATCTGAACTCGCTATGCGTCTTTTTATATGCTAAAACCGCCAAAAGATCGGGCGCAAGAGTCTTTCTTCATATAAGAGAAATGTATTTGAAAAACATTTTCCTGGACAAATGGCATCGAAAAGTAATAGAAAGGCATGTCGATACAATTTTCGGAATCGGTAAAGATGAATTGGCTCGGATAAAGATTGAACATAAAAACTGCTTTATTGTCAAAAACTATGTGGATGTTGAAAAATGGAGTTTTGTAGAACGTAAATCGATGCACGATCCTGTCAGGATACTGTATACTGGTGGTTTAAACAGCATTAAAGGATATCAGGTTCTTCTGGATGCATTAGTTAAGCTTAAGGAAAGTGGAACTGATTTCGTATGTATTTTTCTGGGAGTTGATTCTCAAACTGCAAAACATGGCAGGATCTTTAGAAAACTGAAAAATAGTGTGTTTGATGATTTCACAAAAAAGATATGCGATTTTGGAATTGCTCACAAAATCGAATTGCTTCCATTTACATCAAATCCTGTGGAAACATTTAAAAATTCAGATATGCTAGTTTTCCCTTCTACAGCCCCTCACTTCCCCAGACCAATAATTGAGGCTGGTGCTGTAGGAATCCCGGTAATTGCATCTAATCTTTCCGGACCAAAAGATGCTGTTGAGAATGGAATTACAGGACTGCTTATTGAACCAAACGATCCTTTTAAATTAGCTGAGGCAATCAGGTTTCTTACAGAAAACCCGGAGATCTCCTTAAAAATGGGTATTGCAGGTAGAGAAAAAGTGGAGAAGGAGTATAATAAACATAAAAATATCAGATTGATACTTTCAGAATTGCAACGTTATTGATTATTTATATGTCTTTTATAATATATAAAATTATTATATACAGTGCAGTAATGCAGTCCTTCCTGGACATGATTTGCGGACATACAATAGAAGTTAAAACGTTTATATTTTATTGGCAGCCGGTTCAGATAATCATGAATATTGTTGATTATCTATGGTTGTTATTCTATGTTTTTGACAGAAATTCCTATTTTTACAAACAGGATAAATTAAATAAAAAGTGGTATTTTGTTTTCTTCATTTCGATATTGTTCATTATCAGCGGGGTTCAAAATGGCTTCGGAAAACAGTATATAGGATATTGGGGAGATACAGAAACTTTATTCTGGATATTTAATTTCATAATCATCGGTCGTACCATCAACACTAATGAAGCCAGATTCTATGCATTACTGCAATCTTTAAAAAAGATAATTATCATCTTTACTGTTTTGGGTATATTTTTAGGTATTCAAAAAATTTTCTTTCCATCATCCTTTTCAGGAAGAATCCACTATAATGAATCATTCTTGGTATCATTTTATTTCTTTATTTTTTCAAATGATGTAATTATTTACGGATCCAGGAGTAAAACAGATATAATAGGGTTTTACAGTATAATTTTATTTCTACTGATTAACTTCAATAAGTCTATAATTCTTCTTTCTGTTTGTTCTGTTATAATGATATTATACTTTTCCCTGAGCAGGAAAACCTTAAAATACAGAAAAAAACAGTCTTTCTACAAAAAACTCTTGATTCCACTTTTGATATTTATGACATTATCGGTTTTAATTGTAGATGCATTTGAAATAAAACCTATCCGTAGATTCGCAGAATATCAATGGTCAGAGAGAATACTTCATAAATCTCAGGGTGATATTTCTGCCGGTAGATTTGACTTATGGAAAACCACAATTAAAAATGTTAAAGAAAATCCTTATAGAGGGATGGGGATAGGATTTAGAATCGATGAAAGAAACGGCAGAGGTGGAAATAAGGAATTAATTCCTAATAAGAAAGGGGTTCATGTTCATAATCACTGGTTGTATTTCATTGGAGCAATCGGTTTACCGGGAGGATTATTTCTGATCATTGCTTACCTTATTTATCTGGTTACAACTGCCAGAATAATCAGGTCCAGATTTAAAGAATCAGATTATCCTGCTTTCTACATACCATGGTGGTGTTTCAGTTTCTCTATGGGTATATTTGCTCTTTATGGCTTGTGGAATATATCGCCTGTCGGTTACATACTGTTTGGATTCAGTATCGGTTATAACATGAAATTGACTATAACCAGTTCAGGAAAAAGACAAGGCTTTAACCAGATTAAAGAAAACTGGAAGCTCAGAGCCGGTGTTTATCCGTTTATCCGATCATACCGTTTTGAACAGGATTAATGCTTCTATTCTTTAAAAAATTCATTCCATAATAACACACTTCGCCAACAAAAGCTAAAGGGTCTTTAATATTTAAGTCATCATAGGTATCAGTTCCACCAGGTAACAAGAAACGAATTCCATCATGGAAATTGAGTTTCAAAAAATTTTGGAAAGCTAAAATGCAATCTCCCAGATACCAGCGGGAGCGCCAGGGATATTTGACTTTACAATTAGTAAAATAAGATAATGCTGATCGTTTCCCTCTGGTTGCGCAAAGATATAAAAGAAAAGGAAATTCAACCCCTGCTGATATTGCCAGGTGTATAGAACCCCAAAGGCGAGGATTAATCTCAATAAAATATCCCTTGTCGGTTAATGGATCATATTTGAATTCGACCATCGCCAGGCCGTGCCACTGTAACTTGTCTAAAAGTGAAAATGCGAATGCTTCTATCTGTTCATTAGGCTGGTGCTCACGGAGAGTACTTGTTCCACCATTCACTGTTTTTTCACGTATTCTTCTATGGGTGAAATGAGCAATTCGCTCTCCCTCCCAGTATAAACAAGAGACCCCCCATCCCTCACCTGATACATATTCCTGAACAACAGGGTATCTGTCTTTATCGCAATTATATTTCTTAATAATCTGACATAACAAATCATATGTTTTTTTTGCACCACAAGCGTAGAAAACACCCTTTGCACTGTTACTTTTTCTTAGCCGGATAACTGACTTGCAATCATCTGGTATGAGCCCCAAAATATCCTCAGGTTGAGAGTAACAGAACCGGCGAGGAGTTCTTAATCCAATTTTTTGGGCTAATTCCTGAGTGTCTGATTTATTGTTTGCTAATCGTAGCTGATCAAAAGATGGTATGGGAAGCAACGTATATTTTGAAACGAGTTCACTTTCAGATGCAATAATTTCAGTCTCATCGTGAGAGGGTAAAAGCATGACCGGGTGTTCTTTTTTTAACAGATCTATTAATTCAGTCAAAAATGAGTCTTTATTTTGTAACGGATCAACATAGAGAATAAAATTCTTTTTTAAACGGGACCATTGTGACATACCTATTTTGGAACAATCACCAATACAGACATTCATTTGATGATTTTTAAAATTCATTAATGCAGCGTAAGTGGAGCGTACCCAGCCATATGTAAGCATAACATCTGTTTTCATTTTTTATCTGATTGTAACTGAAAGTGATTGAAATAACGTGATATGATGATACAAATTATCCTAACTATAAATGTAACTGATAATCTCTTCGGTGATGGAATTAATATCTTTTGTACAGTCAATGGTTTTCCATCTTTTACCGATTTTTTTATAATATCTGAAACGTAAAATGCGTATTTCGTTACTATCTGGGAATGGCTCTTTTTTAGTTTCAGCCCGTTTTTGTGCTATGTTCAGAGGTATTGATAAAAATATAGATTTATCAGGAACAGGAGTTACGGCTAATAATAATTTCCAAATATACCAGTTGTAAAAAGGTATTCTGCTGAAATTGAGACGGAAATCAATATAGGTATCTATCAGATATCGGTCTGCTAATATAATTCGCCTGAAGAGATATTTCTGTATTCGTATATAAATACCATAATACAGGATTAAATCAAATATTGCCAGTAATAGCCAGATCTTACTGATATTACCAGTTTGTAATAGTTTTTCCCTTTGGAGGCTTTTTCCTGGTTCGGGCAATTTACCTCTCAGGACGCGCCGTACAATTGTTTTAAGCCAGGTATATAATGGTGTATACCCGCCTCTGCTCCAGACTCTTACAGCCTTGGTATTTTTTTCTTTGAAATAGGACAAAAGTTTTTCAATCTGAGTAGTTTTTCCAGCATTATCAATGCCAGAAATTGATATGAGCATGTTTTTCATATGCTAAAGTCTTTATAGTGTGACAGATAACTTTTTAACTCATTAATGAATATGTGAAGACCTTTATCGATATTTGTATGATATGGGAAAATATTTTCATGCAGCCTGATTAACAATTCTTCCAATAAAAAAAGCTGTAATCGTTTTTCATACAGTTCTTCAGGCAACAGCTTTTCGAAAATTTTTACCGATATTTGGGACTGCAAGCTCCTGAGCGGTTTGATTAAGCGTTTCGACAGGTTGCCGGGTGCTCTGGATTGTAAATGATAAACAAGATGATCGAAACCGTATTGTCTTTCTGCAGAATATTCCCAATCAATCAACCAGATTCTGCCGTTTTGACATAATATATTAGCTGGTTGGAAATCACCATGTGATTGAGCAAGCATGATTGGATAATCGGATTGCGGCTCAACCAATTCAAATAATAAATCAGCCAAATATTTAATATCTTGAGTATAGCAACTGTCTTTCCAGGTACATGTTGAAAGCGCTGTTTGTATTTGCCCACTCAACTGTTTAATATATTTTTTTATGGAAATTTCTTTTTTTGTCATTTGCATCATTAAAGTTATCATTTCAAAAGATTGTAATAAATAAGCATGCTGTTTTTTTGATGGTAATCTGTTTAGTGGTGTACCTATTATAATTTCTTCGGTGATTATCATTTTATCTAAATCAGTTCTTAATATTGCTGGTATTGATAACCCATGCTGTTCCATTTTTTTCCGGATTTGAATTTCATCTGAGATTTTAACTGAGGAGTATCCTTTTTTCATTACAGAATAACATTGGTTACTGTTAAAATCCAGAATTCTCACCTTATGATTTCCGGGTATAATGAGAATGTACTGCCAATCTTTAAGATGAGGCCGAATAGCCACTATAGCATGTTTAAGGATTCCAGAGAATGTTTCAGAAAAAGAGGCGAATACATATAACCTTTGAAAAAATGATTTCCACCATTTTGTACTTTTGGAGAATTCATTAATTAAGGGTTTGAAAATATGTTTTTTGCTGTTTGCAGTAAAAATAGCATTTGTATAATAATTCACATACCAGATCTGGTATCCTGAAGCCTTCAGTTTTGATATATTACCATGATTTTCATCCCAGAGCACCTCAGAACACCGGTTTTCCTTATTCAAAAATCTTTTTAAAGATTCTGCCAATAGTTCGCCAAATGGCTCCCGTTGAATTAATTCGGTCATTCTCATAGTGCCATCATAAATTTAGAAATGGTAAAAACTGTGCCGTGTTTTTTCTGGAAAATAAATTAACCGATGCTTGTCTGGCATTTAGTTTGTAAAAGTCAAGCAAATGAGGGTTGTCGATTACCTGGTAAAGATTATCCAGCAAATCACTTACATTTTCTGAACTGATACTTCTCCCACATTCATATTTTTCAACTGTTTCAGCAAGTTCATTTGGCTTTTTTCCTATCACAAAAAGGCATAATCCACCAGCCAGGTAATAATATGCTTTGCTTGGTACCATACACCCTTCTGTCCCGGTCTGATATGCAACAAAACCAATATCGCCTGCCGACATTATATAAGGGAGCATATGTTCGGGTTGAAAGGGAAGAAGTGTAACATGTTTTTTATTTGACATCGCAAGATTCTCTACTGCTTTGCGTTTAGCGCCATCTCCAATAAAAAGAAAATGTATGTCATCTCTGTTTATTAACTTGGCTGCTTCAATCAGTATTTCTATATTATGGGAAAACCCCATATTTCCTGAATATAGCAATATCTTTTTGCCTGATAAGCCATACTTTTTCACCAGAACATTATCTGATTTCTCTATAGGGAAGATAACGTCTGTATCAGCCCAGCATCTGATCACTTCAAGTCGGTTAATTTTGAATTTATTCAGCTTTTCAGCCATATCATAGCCAATCGTTATAACAGTAGATGCACGCGAATAAACCAATTCGTTTAATTTATTCCACAAGTTTAAAACAAAAGACCTTTTATACTTTCCTAATGCATATAAAATATCCGGATAGATGTCGTATACCAGCATTATATATTTTTGTTTCCGAATAAGATTATTGATATAGCCGATCAGGCCAAGAAATGGTGGATTTGAGACGATAAAAAGAATTGGTTTGTTATTATAGGAAAACGATAGGAACAAAGCTTTAAAAAAGTAATGCAGCCAGGAGATTAATCTGCTGTATACTGACCTTCTGTTATAAACAGGAGCCTTTTTTATAATAAGGTTTGCTGAGCTGAGTTTCTTATTAAGGCAGTTGTGTCCGGTAAATAAAATACAATCAGCAATGGCATCAGAAATATCTTCGGTCATCTCAAGAAACATTGGCCCGGCCAATTGATTTAAAAAAATTATTTTTACCATAATAACCTATGTGTTATGTCTTCTGAATAATAAATCTGAAATTCTTTTTAAATAATAAATCCAAACTGAACGTGAATCGCATCCATATTGTTTAATCATAATATTTCTGCTTGGAAAAACATTAAGAATGATTTGCCTTAAAGAATCATAGAGAAGAATATTAAATAGAAGGTAGGTTATTTTGTTAAATTTCTTTTTATCAGGATTAAAAAGTCCTGCCCTGTTTAAAATTCCTGTGATAATCATTTCTTTAAAATTCCCTGGTGCTAATTTATCAATAACAAATTGGGGTATAGGTGTTTTTAATAAAACTTTGGGAATAAGCAGTGAAAAATAAACAGCTGTCTTGACCTTTAAGTTAATGACCTTAGTTAGAAAAATGTTCCAATCAATATTCTGGTATCTTACAATCCTATCAACATCTGTGTGAAGTCTGAAACCAGGGGCTCGTATATAAGAGTGTTTGGCTGTGTGGAGAGAAACCTGTAAAAGATTGTCTTCTGGTGATAAAATCCTTAATGGTGATCCTGAAATAGCAATAGACCGTTCAAATAACTCTCCAGCATCTGGTTCCTGGTCACGGCTGATCCATCGGCCGGCAACTGGTCTGAATTGTAGTTCCAACCATAGTTTTTCGCCTGTTTTCAGTGTTTTCCAGTATTCAGAACCTCCATTTCTCAGTGCCCACTTAATATCATCTGTTTCCAGATTACTTCTGAATTTAAAGTTATATCCTTCAGTGACAAGTAACTTGTGTGCATTTAGAAAGTTCTCCTCTTCAACAAGAATATCTATATCTCCCATAGGGCAACATCCTATACAATCAAATATTGCCCTTGCAATTCCTGTGTTTTTCAATAAAATCACCTTTATACCATTTTTACTGAAAATATTCCCTATATACTCCAGTTCTGTAAAATAATGCTCAAGCATGGTTTGAACCCTGTTGTGCTCTTCAATAAATCTTTGCTCGACAGGATTCGGTTCAGTTGGTTTCTGGCTAAGTATATGTCCAGCGGCAGCTGCTATCTGATTATTTATTGCAAAAGTTAGAAAATCCTCTGTAGCAGGGATATTAGTGATTGTCCTGCGGAGAATGCTGCACGCACAGTGTTCCTCCGGATTTAATCTGAATTTAGTGGTTGTCATTTTGAAAGTCCGCAAAACCTTTTATGAGCGAAGCATAGGCTGTAGCACAATTGCTCCATGTGAAACGTTTGATTTGAGTTTTTCCAATCCTTACTAATTTATTTCTTAATTGAATATTTAAACAGATTTCGCGAAGAGTTTTACATATATCCTTCGGATCCAGAGGATTAAAATAAACGGCTGCAGTACCTGCGATTTCAGGGAGAACACCCCAATTTGAGCATGCAACTGGAATTTCACAGGCCATAGCTTCCAGAAGTGTTAACCCGAAGGTTTCCTCAAGTGATGGGAAAACATATGCCTGAGCTCCCTTGTAAAAGTTATGAAGTTCAGAATGATCAACAAATGATAAAATTTTTACAAAATTATCGATATCATTGTTTTTGATATAATCGTTAATTCGCTGTTCCTCATCATGATGTTTACTTTCACCAATCAGTATCAGATCATAATCACTCAATTCCTGATATCTGTGAAAAAGAAGAAACGCCTGTACCAGCCTGTAATAGTTTTTCCAGACAAACCGGTTTGAAATAGATAATAAGTACTTTTTTCTAATCCCAAATTCAGTAAAAATGGTGGTATCAGGTTGACCCGGCTTAAACAATGTGTCATTTACACCGTGGTAAATAACAGTTGCACGGTTGATAACCGATGGGTAAATCCCTGTCAACTCGGCTTTTGCATGAAAGGATACACAAACTGCAATATCTGCAATATGACATGTAATACGTCTCATCATTTTCATATACAATACACTGATAAACCCATCATTGGTCAGATTTTTCAGGAATACCATCGGGGTAGTATGAAAAGTTGCAATCATCTTTATTTTGAAAAACAGCAAAAATGGTGAAAGGATTTCATCCATCTGCCAGTGTATTTTTGTGTGGAACTTAAGGTGATAGGAAGGAATTGTCACATGTTCAAAGTAAAGTCGTTTTATTGGTGTTCCGACAGTATTTTCATTAATCTCAATTATTCTGACATTTTTTCCCAGATTTTGATAGTATCCGTCTTTTTTTGATCTTATTATAAGAAAAAAAGAAAAATCAGGAAGCAGATTCGTTACCAGTGGAATGATATTTCTGAGAAATGTTTCACTGCCACCTGTACGGATACTAATGGCATTAATAAGTACTTTATTGTTGGTTTTCATAAAAACAGCAATTTGATCTTAGATTAATTGTTTCGCTTAATTATCCAGGAATACCAGAATCTAAAAGTATTTAAAGCAATGCAGAATAAAAAGGAAAAAAGTGAAACAGGAAAATGAAGGTGCTTCATGGTGATAAGCCACCAGACCCTGACAGCTTCACCATTTTTCCTCTTAAACAAATAGTGATAATAATTGATAAACGGATTAGTTAACGACCTGTCCTTTTTGTAAAGACCAGTATTTTTAACATTAAGATAAACCACAGAATTGGGCTGAACAATTATCTTATATCCAGCCTTGTTTACGCGGAAAGAGAAATCTGTATCTGCACCATAATGAGGAAATGCCTTTTGGTTAAAAAAACCTACATGTTCAAAGATTACTTTGGGAATAAGAACCCCTCTGCCGTGAGCTTCCGATGTTTCGTAGGGCTGGCAGGGCAGTTTATTTACACTTATGCCTCTTTTATAGAGGTACTTATTAGCCCAGACCGGGATATTTTTTAATATGGGCCCCCATTTGCTACCTGCCCACCAGACACTGTCGGGATTGGAATGGTCGACTACAACTGATGCAACAATTGCAGGAAAATATACATCCGCAGTGGATAATAGACAATTAAGAGCTTTTTCGGTTATAATAACATCTGAATTAACTAACAAAACAAAGTCACATCCAGCATTCAGACATTGAACAATGGCAGCATTGGTTCCCCCTGCCCACCATAATTGGCCATTTCCTCTGGTTGTATGAATCCTGGTCTTGTAAAACTCGGTTAATTCAATTGTACCATCAGTGCTCCCATCATCTACAACTTCAATATGTAATAAAGGATTTGTAATCTTTAACAATGATTCTATACAGTTTTTTAACTGATCAAATTCATTGTGAGTTGTAATTGCTACTCCTATCTTTAACGACATCTGTTCCGTCCGTTTATGAAATAACTAATATTTAACAGATTAAGCAATTTGGCTAAATTGATTTAATATTTTGTTCTTCATATTGCTTTTTCTCCAGAAATTTTCAGTCGCTTTATACTCCTTAACAGTTATAAAATAAGTTAAGAATTTTACAATTTCGGCAACAGGAATACAATGTGGAACATATTTGGAATCTTAAGATATCAATAAAAATATAATGATCTGAAATCGCATCACAAATCATACTTACAATGGCCTTTCCTGCTTTTGTACAATGATAGCGGAGAAGATTCTTACTCTTGATTCCCCTATTTTTCCTAAGGTATTTTAATTGAATTAACAGAATAAGCGATCAGCCTTCCTGGTAGAATAAGGATAAATTTCATGGAAAAAATACCCCCATCCCGTTTCCCGGATATACCAATCGAACAGGCCAGGGAGCGATGGTGGATCGCCAAGGTTAAACCACGGCAGGAAAAACAGCTCGCTTTTGATTTCTTGGAATATGGAATAGAGTACTATCTGCCCTTATATGAAAAATTGACCATTCGTCCGGGAACCAATAAAAAGCGCTACTTTACGGTACCACTTTTCCCTGGATACATCTGTTTCGCTCAAAATGTACCTAAGGATGTCTTCAAAACAGGCAGGGTGGTTAATCTTATAGAAATTAAGAATCAGAGCCGTTTTATAAATGAAATTTCTGCTATTTACATGGCTTTTGAGCATGGTTTGGTTGTTGAACCAGTGACTCAACCGGTGGTCGTGCAATCTCAGGTAGAGGTCATTTCCGGAATATTAAAAGGAATTCAAGGAGTGGTCAGTTCCATAAAGAATCAATTGTCCTTAATTTTAGAGGTCAATGGACTGGGTTCCGCTGCAGTTCACATAGATATGTCTCAGATAAGGGTTATTGCATAAGATTAAAATTGATCCCTATCTTTATAGGCTAATTTCTTTATCTTGTCTCCTAGAAGCGGGACTTTAAGTATTACATTTCCCGCCATCTTTTTCATCTCCTCCGCAACAATTTGTCTGGTGTGCTTGTCTTTCCACCATGAGTGTAATTTATCTCTGGAAAAAGGGGTTCTTTCTACAGGAACTGGCAGGAAAAGGCCTTTTTGGAAGTATTTATTCCTAGAGAGTGTAAATAGCACCGAAATCCTGCGCATATGATAGGGGCTGCTAACAAATCCAATAAGAGGTTTATCATTGGGGCTGGATTGCAGTTCTATTCTGGTGATTATTTCTCTGAAACTGGAAATTTCTTCAAGTGTCGAGTTACATTTAGGGGTAATGATTATTCGGTTGGAATCTATTCCTTTAAGCGATGCCCATTTTTTCAACTGGGAATTATTAGAATTAACAACCCAGATAGCATCTTTAAACAATTTAAGTAGTTCAACTGAGTATGGCTCCCGATCGGAAGATCCGGCGAAGGTGCAGATATAATTCAGGTTTTCCGGTAACGGGTCTGCAAGAAAAAGCCAGAACGCCAGATTCCTGTAGGTATAGATACCTGCAGCCAAGAATAGAAGCAGGCTGCTTAAACCAAATAGAAAAAAATTTTTCCTTCTAAAAATCATCTTTTAAGATTCATTTGATTGATAAATTTACCCTTACAAGATCTTTTCCAAAGTTTTGCTTTTCGGGCAAATGGATTTTACGATTGTCTGAACAACAATAAAACTAACATTTCCCTCATGGATATTAAAGTAACAAATGCCCTTCATCAAATTTTGACTGCCTAAAAAGAGATGGCCCTTTCGGTCAAATAACTGTCATCTGTTGTAATAAAAATTTACAAAGCATCAATTGTATTCTCCTGCTTCTACTATTAATTCCAAAGTATACAAATCATATAGTTTTTCAAAAAATGGTTGAAGCCGTTAACTGGAAACGATATAATAATCAGGACAAGCTTTAGACTATCATCTCTCAATATAATCCTGTCATAAGACTATTCAATATGAACAGAAAAGGAGAGCATGTGGACCATATTAGTGAAAATGGGGTGAATGACATTTTATGCAAAATTTCTGCCCAACTCCAGCATGTCGAAAAGAAAGATCTAACAAATCTGACAAACATATTCTCTGATCTGCAAAATTTATGCTCAATAAAATCTTATTCAAAACAATTTACTAATTTGGCAAAGCAGGCATCTAAACTGGCTGAAACCATTCTCTTAAACGATGTTCCATTCGAATCTGGCTGTAAAAGGTTAACTGAAGGTATTTCAAAGTTGCATGACCTGGCAAAAATGCCAGATTTCAGATGTCCATTTCCAGCAGAAAACGTAAAGAAATATGCAGCAGAAACTGAAAATATAAAACCTGATGATATCGAGCAGCAGGTTATAGTCTTGGAAGATGCAGCTGATCTGGTAGACAAGTTCATAACGTCGATTCAATCTGTTCTTGAAGATCTGGAAGGAAAGGCTTTAAGTCTGGAAAACGGATCATCTGAGGAGCTTTCAGCAATAAAACGTATACTTCACACGATGAAAGGTGAGTTTGGAGTACTTAATCTTCAGGCATACGCATCATTAATTCATCGGGTTGAAGCCGCAATTGAGAATAATGAATTCTCATCGGAAAACATGCTGCGTCTGAAAGATGTTCTTGGAAAGAAAATACTTCAGTATGCAGATAACAGATTTCCTGGGATAAATGATGAAGAAAGAAAGTATATATTTGAAAACAAAATAAAGGCAGCAATAGAAGAATCATCATGTTCAGGCTCACTTCCACCAAACAGTAACGATGCCATTAGTAATCAGGATTCTTCATTACTGAGTGATTTTATTACTGAATCACGGGACCATATACATAATGCAGAATGCCTGCTTCTGGAACTTGAAGCCGATCAGGGAAAAACAGAACATCTTAACAGCATTTTCAGAGCCTGTCATACGATAAAGGGTGTGGCCAGCTTTCTAAGCTTGAAGGATGTTGCATCGCTGGCGCACGCAATTGAAAATCTGATGGATCTTGCCAGACAAAAGAAAATTACGTTGAATTCCGGTCTGATTGATCTATTGTTGGGATCCATGGATTGTCTTAAAGAATTCATAGCTCATATTGAATCTTATATCAAAGGCAAGCCATATAAAAAACCGGAAAATTATCTCTTAATAATGGAACGGTTGAGTAATGCGATATCCGAAAAAACGGGACTTCAAAAAAAACTGATTGGTGAGATTCTAATTGAAAAAGGTGATATTTCTGAAGGTATGCTGGAGAATGCTCTTCAGATTCAGAAACAGGGTGACAAGCGTAAAATCGGACAGATACTGGTTCAGGAAAATAATGTACCAGAAAAGAAAATCAATGATGCTCTCAATATACAAAAGGGGATCAAGCTTCCAAAAAACGTAGAAGAAACAGTAAGGGTGCCGGTGGCCCGTCTGGATCAGCTTATCGATGCAATAGGTGAAGCGGTCATCGCTCAATCAATGGTGACAGCTGATCCAGCTGTCAAAGGATCGGCAAGTCAGAGTTTACACACCAAGATCAATCAGGCTAATATGATTATGCGCCAGATACAGGAACTCTCAATGTCCATGCGGATGGTTTCTGTAAAATCAACGTTTCAGAAAATGGCTCGCCTGGTTAGAGATCTTTCAAAAAAGTCTGGAAAGCAAGTTGAGTTTCTGATGGAAGGCGAGGATACCGAGATTGACAAAATAGTTGTTGAACATATTGGTGATCCTTTGATTCATATGATAAGGAATTCGATTGATCACGGTATCGAAACTGTTGCTGAACGTAAAGCAAATGGTAAATCGCCTGTAGCCTGTATCAGCTTAAAAGCATATCACAAAGCAGGGAACGTCTTTATTGAAATATGGGATGACGGCCGAGGGCTCGATAAAGAATCTATTCTTAACAAAGCAATCGAGAAAGGATTATGTAAACCTGGTGATAAACTTGGTGATCAGGAAATCTATGATTTTATTTTTCAGCCAGGTTTCTCAACAGCAAAACAGGTTACCGATATTTCCGGTCGTGGCGTTGGGATGGATGTGGTTAAGAAAAATATTGATGCACTCAGGGGCTCTATAGAGATACATACCGAGAAAGGAAAGGGTACCACCTTCACAATTCGTTTACCACTCACTCTGGCAATAATCGATGGTATGGTGGTACGAGTTTGTGAATCACTTTACATAGTACCGACCTTGTCTATAGTTGAAACAATCGCTGCCAGAGATGAGATGATAGAATCGGTTCTAAATGCTCAAAAAATGATAAGAGTAAGATCGGACCATCTGCCGCTGGTATATCTTTCTCAATTGTTCGCACATAAAACAAATCAAAATACGCAGTCTGTTGCACTCATTGTGGAAGATGCTTTAGGAAAAAGAGCTGCCATTATGGTCGATGAGATTATTGGTCAGCAGCAGGTGGTTATAAAAAATATTGGAAATGGGGTAATAGATGTTCCAGGTATATCCGGAGGCGCAATAATGAGTGATGGTACTGTGAGTCTGATACTTGATATAAATGGTATTTTAAAGAATGTAGTAGACAGATGAAAGGGGAGATTATGAGTGATTCCGTAAACACACTGGCAGAAACCAAAAGCAGCGTAGGGGAAAAGCTTCAGGGAAAATACCTGACTTTTAAACTTGCTGATGAAGAGTATGGACTTGAGATTCTAAAGGTTCAGGAAATTATACAAATGCAGACAGTTACCCGGGTACCCAGAACCCCCGATTATGTAAGGGGTGTTATTAATCTTAGAGGGAAAGTAATTCCGGTTATTGAGCTTAGAAAAAAATTCGGGTTTCCTTCGTTTAAGGATACCGAAAAAACCTGTATAATTGTTGTTCAGATTGCTGCATCTGCGGAAAATTATGTGGTAATGGGCATTATAATCGATGAAGTCAGGGAAGTGCTCGATATAAAGGCAGACAACATTGAGGAAACACCATCTTTCGGATCATCAATTAATACTGATTTTATTCTGGGGATGGGTAAAATGAATGGAAATGTCAAAATCCTGCTCGATATAGACAAAGTATTGTCTATACAGGAGTTAAATGAGTTGCAGAAGATGAACAGGGAAGAATAACTGGGTGTTTAACAAAGTGATTCCTTTGGTATAAAGCTCAATAAATAAAACGCAAAATGTCAAGCTCTTTATTGCCCTGAGGGCTTGATTTGAAAGAAAAAATGGATAGAAAAGTTTTTAATCAGTTACGAACTATTATCTATCAGACCAGTGGAATTTCACTCAGTGAAAAGAAAGAAAATCTTGTAGCAGCAAGAATTGGAAAAAGGATGCGTGCTTTAGGAATCCAAACGCATAAGGAATATTTGGAGATGGTAAAATCCAATGAAACAGGTGAAGAGGTTACTGAGATGTTGGATGCCATCTCAACCAATGTTACCTCATTTTTCCGGGAACCATCACATTTCCAGTTCGTTGAAACCGTCTTTAAACAATGGCTCGATCAGGGACAAAAAGTTTTCAGGTTTTGGTCTGCTGCCAGTTCCACCGGAGAAGAACCTTATACTCTGGCAATGGTAATAAAAGAAACTTTGGGGGATCGTAAGGTTGATCTTAAAATACTTGGAACAGACATAAATACCAAAGTTCTTCAGGTATGTCGAAATGGAGTATACAAAAAGGAAAAAATGGCGTCTGTGCCGCCTGTTTTAAGGGATAGATATGCTGATTACCGGATAGTCGATGGTGATTACAGTTATGTAATAAAACCTGAGTTAAAACAGCTTGTATCATTTTGCAGATTAAACCTTTCAAAACCACCTTTTCCCATGAGTGGGCCTTTTGATATTGTTTTCTGCAGAAATGTCATGATCTATTTCGATAATGATGTGAGAAAAAGATTGTTGGATGAGCTTTACAGGCTTATCAAACCTGGTGGTTATCTATTGGTTGGTCATGCAGAAAGCCTTACCGGTATGCTTAGTGGCTTTAAGGCTGTGAAACCATCTGTTTATACTAAGAATAACCAAGGTAATTAACCGGGATAATATGCGAATAGTGGTAAATGTATCTGATATGAAATTAAGCAAAAGACCCGGTGATATTATTGTTACACATGCACTTGGTTCCTGTATCGGGATAGCCATACATGATGCTGAAGCTTGTGTCGGTGGTATATTGCATTATATGCTGCCAAAATCAACTATTGATGAAGAGAAAGCACAACAGAATCCATTCATGTTTGCCGACACAGGTATTCCACTATTTTTCCAGAAAGCATATGACATGGGAGCGAAGAAGGAAAACCTGAGGGTGGTTATGGCGGGTGGTTCAAATTTGTTTGAAGAAAATGACATGTTTGCAATAGGAAAGCGAAATATGATAATGGCCAGAAAACTTTTCTGGAAAAACGGAATCATTATAGATAAAGAAGATGTGGGAGGCAATTATTCCAGAACTTTTTATCTTGAAATAGGATCAGGATTAACATGGCTCACCAGCGGTGGTATCCGGATTGATCTTTAAGGGAGAAAATGAATTTATGTATTCAGTACTAATTGTAGATGATTCGGAAATAATACGTTCAGTGCTGCAAAGAACACTGAATATGGCAAAGATTCCTTTATCAAATGTTTATCATGCTGCCAATGGCAGGGAAGGGATGGATATACTTGATAATTACTGGATTGACCTGGTGATGACTGATCTGAATATGCCGGTAATGTCAGGTTTCGAAATGATTGATATCATGCATACACGTAATGATTTGAATCTCATTCCCATTGTTGTCATTTCAACTGAAGGAAGTGCACTGAGAATAGATGAACTGAAAGAAAGTGGCGTAAAGGGTTATTTACGTAAACCGTTTACGCCTGAATCAATTTGCACAACACTCAGACAAATTCTTGGAGAATAGAATGGATAATGAAACAGTGAAAGACCTGTTGCGTGAGATAACGACTTCAGTACTGGAGTCGGCAGCATTTTTGATTATTGATGAAGAGAAAGTGGATTTTTCCAGTATAAATGAAACCAGTTTTAAAGGGGCTTACATTCGGTTCAGCGGTTTTAAAGAGGGCAGAGTTTCCCTGTGGATGACAGTAGATACTGCAGATGCCGCTGCCAGGAACATGCTGGGGCACGATGATGACTACGAAGTAGATGACAAGCAAAGAGATGATGTGCTGATGGAGATTTTGAACATGATTACTGGTAATTTATTGACTGGTATGTTTGGAGAGAATGTAATCTTTAATCTTTGCATACCTGAAATAATAAATAGCGAAGATATACCTGAATTATTACCAGAGACGACTGTTGTCCTTTCAACTGATGAAACTCCGCTGATAATAAGTTTAGAGATATATTAGAGATATAAAGAATGACCTCTGATGGCTACTCAGCATTTTACGGCAGTTTCAAAATCAGTAGTAAATCATAATACGCAAGAGTCAAATCCTGAACAAATCCCAGCATAGGATCGGTGCGATATCCCATCTTTATCAATCGGGAAATTGACGGAATGCCATTTAATAATTGAACTGCTTTTTTAACGGTCTACCAGTAAAAAGGAATTATCCCAATCAGGCCTGCAGTAAAAGATAGCTCTGCGGGCCAGAGAAAAAATCAACGTTTTGGGTAACATTTTGCTTATTATTTTTCTGAAAAAATCGATTCAGGAATAGTGTTTATGCAATCCAAGTTTGAAATGATTCCGACTGGTGCAGCGACAGCGATTCTTCCATGGGGGGATAAAAAATCAAAACCGATTACTATAATTGGCACCCTAAAGATTCGGGACTCAATGGAGACTGGTTGTCTTCAGCAGGCAATTAACACCAGATCGGCTCCTGGAGTAACTGATCTGGTGATCAATCCGGACGTTCATCAGGGATATGGGGCGCCAATTGGCTCTGTTCTGGTTTCACCTTCTCATATCTATCCCGGCCCTGTTGGAGTGGATGTAAAATGTTCCATGAGTTTGATACAGTTTGATCTGCCCGAAGAATTCATTAATGACAAAAAAGTCAGAAGGGCATTGATCACTGCGATAACCGAAAGAATTCCTACCGGAGCAGGGGCTGGTCAGCGAAGTGTAAAGAAGTCCCGAAGGATCCCCACTGAACTGGCGGTACAGGCTGTTGTGGAAGGTGCATCGGTTGATGTTTGCCAGAAGATTGGGATCCCTGTTCACTGGGCACAACGATGTGAAGATCCATTTCACCGAAGTCATGATGGCAGTATTGATGGTTTGAAGAAACGCCTTGACTTTTTACGGCGTGAAGTATTCGAAAATTTCGATGAGAAATTGAGCCAGTTAGGTTCTTATGGCGGTGGGAATCACTTCGGTGAATGTGAAACAGTTAAATTAACAGATCTAAAAACAGCTGATGCTTTTGGATTGAATGATTGTACTGTGGCTTTTTTCTCACATTGCGGATCACGTGGCTTTGGTAACGTTATAGCTACAAATCAATTCAAACATCTGCAGCATCATTTTGATAAGCGAGGAATACCTTTTCCGGCAAATGACAAGCATTTAATCTATGCTCCTTTGGGCTCCGTGGAGGCGGATGATTATCTTGATGATATGGCGCTGGCAGCCAATTTTGCCACAGTGAATCATCTGCTTATTAATGCGCTGGTGCTTGAAGCTTTTCAGGAGATAGTACCTGGTGTAAATGGAGAGCTGATATATCTGATAAGCCATAACATCGCGCGTAAAGAAGTGCTTGGAAATAGAGAAGTATGGGTACATCGCAAGGGGGCGACAAGAGCCTTTCCGGCGCACCATCCTGCACTCAGTAATACGCCTTTTTATAAATCTGGACATCCTGTTCTGCTTCCCGGAGATCCAATTTCCGGATCGGTGGTCATGGTGGCTGATACTGGAGCAGAAAAGAGTTGTTTCAGTGTTAACCATGGAGCAGGAAGGCAGATGGGGAGAAGGGCTGCATTCAGGGAACTGGACCAGATGGGAGTGGATAGCTTGTTCAATGAGAATGATATTTTGACAAACTGCAGAAAATATCCCAGAGATGAGGCTCCGATGGCCTATAAAGATTTTAACGAGGTGGTTAAAAGTGTAGAACAGGCAGGATTAGCACACACTGTAGCAAGGCTTAAGGCCAGATTCGTTATTAAAGATTCGACAGGGGCAGATGATTAAAACTGAAATTCTGGTTTTAATAGGGTTCAGAAAAATCGGATTAATTGTTGTTAAAACTATAAAAAAGAATCGCCGGGAATGAATCCCGGCGCTTCCGCTTCACCCAAATTGTTGC
>CAYPMS010000059.1:0-20907 GCA_964411655.1 uncultured Fibrobacter sp. | reverse complement strand
TTGTCACATTTGTTCTATAAGCGTAAGGTATCCGGTGCAGAGCACCGTTTTTATTATATCGCTTTGTCACATTCGTTCTATAAGCGTAAGGTATCCGGTGCAGTAGCACCGTTTTTATTATATCGCTTTGTTGATAAGTCTGCACCGCGTTCAAGGCTTATCATCTCAATATCTTACGCATCTGCATCCACATCAAATGCGGAATTTAGGTTTAACAGGAACCGTTTACTGACACAAATTGATGGGATTCAAAACAAACTGAACAGCAAATATTCAGCCTTTTTATTTTCTTTTCAGGAAGCATTGGCAGAAGAGAGGCAGAAAACTCATTTAAACTTTCAGGTCTGCGGCAGTGGGAAGTGAATCGATACCTCCGCCCTTAATGGCTTTATAAAGGGCTACGGAGTTGGCGAATTCCGCTGCAGTAAAGGGATCGAATCCTTTGGCGATACAGTGGAGAAAACCGCCATTGAATGCACTTCCTATAAGGGTTACATCTTTGGGTGCATCGGTGTTATTTTGCTGGGTGAATTCCTGAATTTTTCCATCGTATCCAACCAGACATCCATCCGCACCGGTTTTCACCACCACAATAGAGACTCCCCGATCCCATAAAAATCCTATCACATCAAGTGGGCGTTCATAGCCAAACAGGGCCTTGGATTCTTCTGGTGCAGAAGGGAATATTACATCGATTAATGGCAGTACACTCCACAGGCTCTCCTTTGCATCTTCCAGAGACCATCTTTGCAGACGGAGATTTGGGTCGTATGCTACCATGATATCGTTACAGTGTGCGAAATGGAATGCTTTGAAGACGGTGTGTCTTGCAGCTTTGGAGACCGATTGAAGTTCGCTTGAGGAATATACAATTTTGCAGTTTTCGATAAGATCATCATAGATCATTGAGGGTGAAATGTAAGTAGCGGCGGTTCCGGGATGATGGATGAGGTATTCTCGCTGTTCGGGGTATCTGGTGCTGGTAAAGTAAATGCCATTGTATCCCTGGGAGGTGATTACATGATCGATGTTGATACCTTGGGAGAGGAGGCGCTCACGAATCCTGGCGTGAAAAGGATCTCGTGCAACAGCGGAGACAAGAGACACTCCGGAACCCAGCCGTGATGCTGATGCTGCTACAATCAGTTCGGCACCTCCGATATCCTTGTCATACTCCTTGCAATGGCAGACGTCACCATCGCATCTGAACTCTATATAGCATTCTCCGATAACCAGAAGATCGTAATCTCTAATGTGAAATGGTTTCATGGGCGGCAGTATCTCACGTTTCGGGGATAGTTGTACCATTAATAATAGAGGTAAATTTATTTACAAGCTGATCGATTTCCTCTTTTCTGGCCAATGAATCAAGCCAGTTTTCTGGAATATCATCTAAGCCGTATTGGAGACCAGCTAACCCTCCGGCAATTGTACCGGTGGTATCGGTATCCAGGCCCAGATTCACTGCAGACAAAAGAGTTGTGGAAGTACTTCCGTTTTTATAAAAGCACCAAAGGGCGGCTTCCAGAGTATCTACAATGTAGCCTGAAGAACGGATATCCTGTTCTTCCAGAGTTAAGAGTTCAAAAGACAGAATTCGAATATACTGGCAAAGTTCATTTTTGAATTCGGGATCTTTGTTATAGAATTCCAGTGCCAAAGCTACAGCTCTATGTAATGCTGCCACTTTGTCGTTGGTCTTCAGCAATTCTCGAACCAGAAGCGAATATAGACCGCATCCGATAAGTGCACGTGGATGAGCATGAGTGATTGAGCTGATTTCGTGAATACGTTCTAAAAAAGCATTCAAAGGTAGTTTATGGAAAAAAAGAGCTGCTGGAAGGATTCTCATAAGCGAGCCATTGCCATTATCCTGTTCCAGTTTGCTTCCTGACTCTCGAGCGCTTTTCCCTTCGGTTCTGATATGATCCAATGCAACCACGGTGGAAACCCCGGCATCAAAGACTACTCCTGTAGCAGTCCAGTGAGCATCGAAGAGCCATTTGCAAAAGGTATGGCCGAGCATTTCGATATCATAACCATTGCAGAGGCTTTCAATTGTGCATAGAATCATGGCACTGTCATCTGACCATGTTCCTTGCGGTTGATCATATCTGCCATATCCGAACATGTTCTTAACTGCACAGAGAGAGAGTTCCTGTTGTGAGCTGAATTCTGCTGGAACCCCCAGTGCATCGCCGATAATGGCTGCAATTATCGAGGAATAGATTTTTTTTCCTATATTCATATATATATGATATTGTTAATTGTGTAAAAATGGAAAATAAATATCGGCACGGACTGTTTTATCAGGTATTTGCAGGTTTCAAAAATAATGACAGATAAAGAGAAAGGATAATGATATTTGCCTGACAAATTGGCCTCTTCTCTTCAGTTTAGGGAAGTGTTATTTTTAATTTTAATATACAGGGAAATGGGGCAAAGAGGAGTGCGGATTTCGGGTAATAATCAAGTCTTGACCTGGTTATTCATTTAATCTGTTAAAGGTGAGTGAGGCAGATCTGGTATTATGAAAATTGTTGCAGATGAAAATATCGCTTTTGTGAAAGAGGCGTTTTCGGAGTTAGGTGAGATTGTAACTGTTCCAGGAAGAATGATCAACAGGGAGTTGCTTACTGATGCAAATATCCTCCTGGTCCGTTCAATAACCAGGGTAAACAGTGAACTTCTTGAAGGTACAACTGTAAAGTTTGTGGCAAGTGCGACGATCGGTGTGGATCATGTGGATACTGAATATCTGAAGGAAAAGAGTATCGGATTTGCCTATGCACCCGGATCTAACGCTGAATCGGTAGCAGAGTATGTAATATCTGCTCTGCTTCTGTTGTCATCCAAGATGAATCTTCCATTGCAGCAAATGACTCTGGGAATAGTAGGAGTGGGTAATATTGGCAGTAAAGTTTATCGTTATGCCGAAGCCCTGGGTATGAAATGTCTGCTTAACGATCCTCCCAAGAAAAAAATGACTGAAAGTGAAATTTATATCTCCCTGAATCAATTGGTGGCGGAATCGGATATATTGACCTTTCATGTCCCTCTTATAACCTCGGGAGAGTACAATACTTATCATTTGGTCAACCATGATCTTATTGCCAGAATGAAAAAAGATGTAATTCTGATCAATACCAGCAGAGGCAGAGTCTTTGATGAAAAAAGTATAAGGGCGGAACGGGCAAGACTCGGTGGGCTTGTACTGGATGTGTGGGAGAACGAACCATCCATTAATACCGAAATCCTAAAAATTGCCGATATCGGAACTCCTCATATTGCGGGCTATTCCTTCGATGGCAAGATCAGGGGAACAAAGATGATTTATGATGCGGCCTGTGCTTTTTTCTTCTTAAAGCCCAAATGGCAGATTCCCGATAACTATATCAGCGAAGTAGTTAAACAGATCGATATCTGTTCATCTGCACAACCGGTTGCCGATGCTGTTCTTAATGCATATGCAATAGAACAGGATCATAAGTCGCTCTTAGAAATAATGGAAATGGAAAAAACAGAGCAGGGAAAGTTTTTTGATGATCTGAGGAAAAATTACTCTGATAGAAGAGAGTTTTCACATTTTATGATAAACTGTTTGCCATCGCAAAAAAATGAAGCAAAAATAATCTCAGATCTTGGTTTTAAAATTCAATATCAGGAGAACCCTTTGCAGTGAGGGTTAAGCGAGTTTAAAAGCAGGTCGGCTCCTGCAGGGCGAGTTCCTGGAGTTTCAAAAACTACTGTAGTATCCACGTTTCCTCTGGGGAAAAAATCTCCTGCCAGCAAAAGCCATCTTGGCTCCAGTCGTTTTTTCAGGGTTTCAAACAAAAAGCTGGTTACTGTTTCATGAAATGTTCCTATCATTCTGAAGGAATTAAGAAAGAGTTTCCATGATTTAAGTTCAAGACAGTGCTTATCTGGAAGATAATAGAGCCTGATTGAGGCAAAATCGGGATATCCGGTTTTGGGACAGACACAGGTAAATTCAGGAAAAACAATTCGAATTACCCCACTGGCGGTTTGGCGGCTGTCATAAGGACATGGAAAAGTTTCCAACTCGGGTAACATTGATTTTTTCAGAGCATCTTCCAGTAATATTACATTTTCAAAAAACATAATTACCTTTTGCCTTTAACCTGCTGCCTCAGGATTATGAATGACTTTTCTATCAAAGAGATCGATAAATATACTTTTTACTATATTAAGCCTGGTAAATTAAGAGTTTTTCAATTGATAAGGGGCGTTTTTTTTGAGAAAAAAAGTTCTGGTTGCTATGAGCGGGGGAATAGATTCTTCGGTTGCTGCAGCTCTCCTGTTGAAACAGGGATATGAAGTTGCAGGGATTACAATGCGGATAGATAATTCCAGCAGGGCTTCTGATACTGTCGCGGAAGCGACGAGGGTAGCTTCTGAGCTCGGGATAGAACATCATGTGGTGGATGTAGTTGATTTTTTCCAAAGTAACATCATAGATTATTTCACAAATGAATATCTGAACGGATGCACACCGAATCCCTGTATCTGCTGCAACAGGAAACTCAAATTCGGTCTTCTTCTGGATAGGGCCTGTCAATTGGGATTTGATTTTTTTGCCACCGGTCATTATGCTGTTATCAAAGATGGGTATCTGTGCCGGGGGGCGGATCCCCGGAAAGATCAGTCCTACTTTCTTTATCCTATCTGTAATCGGGATTTATCCCGTATACTTTTTCCCCTGGGTGGTATGACAAAAAATAACGTGCGTTCATTGGGTGAACAGTTTGGATTGCACAACCCCAAAAAAGATGAGAGTCAGGATATTTGCTTTATTAGTTCAGGTGATTACACTGAATTTCTAAAGCAGAATTGCCGGAAGGATTTTTTGCCTGGTCCTATTCTGGATATTGATGGCAGAGTGATTGGTAAGCATCAGGGTATTCAAAATTTCACCATTGGGCAGCGAAAGGGACTTGGTGCTTTGGGTAAACCCATGTATGTCAAAGAGATTCTTCCCAGGGACAATGCAATTGTCGCTGCTACAGATGAAGAGCTGATGGCGTCTTGTGTTTTCATAAAAGAAACAGTCACCGGGCCGGAACCTTTTGATGCAGATAAATCTTACTCTGTTCAGGTACGATATCGAAGCCCTGCTGTAGCTTGTCATCTGGAAATCATTGATGGGCAAGGGGTAAAGATCTGTTTCGATGAGCAGGTCCGTGCTGTAGCCCCGGGACAATCCGCAGTTATTTATGATAAGGAGCGGGTTGTTGGAGGAGGAGTTATTTGTGCAGGGGAAAGAAACATTCCACAAGGAAAGAAGGTAGAAAAATTCTAACCCGGCCTTAAGTGTCATTACTGTATTCAAGCTGTGCACAGCACACAGGTGCAATAATGAATTAAAAAGAGTAAGGTTAGCCACTGGTTAGCTGATCAGAGTATCTTGTCAGCTCTAAGTTCAACTTGCGGCCATTACTGCCAACTTGTATGTTTAAATAGTCTGATTAATGATATAATTTATTTATGTCTGTCAGATATTGTTTCAGTTAATGTTTCTGACACCTGGTACCTTTATGGATGAACTGGATAAGATAAAATCAAGTTATGCCAATGGTGAGCTTGAGCCTATTCTAAAGCAATTAGAGGTATTTATAAGCTGCCACAAAGAACAGATACTCAGTTTCAAGATTCAGGAAGAAAGCAACTGGAAAAGACCTTTGGATTTGGCAACTGCAGTTAAGCTTTTTATTCTCCATGTACGCTCGATCGATTACAGAGCTGAGATGCTTGATCAGATAAAAGAGATCAGTAAGACGATCGGTGATGAGTATGAAAAGGACATTCAAAAACAGAATAATTGCTGTTTTGAGTGGGTTGAGAAATACGCCCCTATCTGGAGAGCATTTCGAGTGCTGGCGATAATCTATGTTTTTGATCAGAATCGGGAAAAGCTTTTATCTCTTTTCAACTCTGATCATTCCCTCATTTCATGTTGTTAGTTTCTCAATGTAGTTTCATTATGGCCCATACCAATATAATAGGATAGTCAATTCCTTGAAATCACTAAAAATGGAAGCAAACGATGTATATTTTGCGGTACTTTTATTGCATCGATTAACCTCATGTGCTATTTTTGATAGGCGAATTAAACCTGAAAAATGCGTTTTCAGATTAATTTAATCATTTAATCTGTTGGAAATTAATGACTTTCAGATTTGGAATCTTGTCATATAACAGAAATGGCGCTCTGAATCTGAATCGTTTTTTCTGCGGTTTTCAGATTTAAGATCACCCGGGAAATAACTGGAGGAGGTTTTTTGGACTTCATGAACTCAGTTTTGATTGTTGGTAGTGGTGGACGTGAACATGCAATTTTAAAGGCATTGCTTCGGTCTGATCGGCCATTATGCCTGTATGCATATCCGGGTAATCCCGGAATGGAGCGAGATGGATGTATGCTGGTAGATAAAAAAATTACCAGCTGGCAGGATCTTGCAGACTGGGCTGCCATGAATGGGATAGATCTGACGATTATCGGTCCGGAAGCACCTCTGGTTGATGGGGTAGTTGATATTTTTCAGAGCAATGGTCTTTGTGTTTTTGGACCATCAAAGGCTGCAGCCCAAATAGAGGGTAGTAAGGCTTTTGCCAAAGAACTCATGAAAAAGTACAACATTCCTACTGCTTCCTATGAGATTTTTAACAACAAGCAAGATGCACTAAAATATGTGGAAGCCAAAGGGGCTCCTATAGTAGTAAAGGTCAGCGGGTTGGCTGCAGGCAAGGGAGCAATTGTCTGTGACACAGAAGAGGCTGCCCGTGATGCACTAAGTGAAATATTTGATGCCAAAGTTTTTGGGGATGCCGGCTCTTCTGTGGTGATTGAGGAAAAGATGGTTGGTGAGGAGGCTTCCATATTTGTTATTACTGATGGGCGTAAGTATAAAATCCTGCCTGCAGCTCAGGATCACAAAGCGATTGGCGATGACGATACCGGACCTAATACCGGAGGAATGGGGGCTTATGCTCCGGCGCCTCTGATAGATGCAGAGATGCTTAAAAGAATCGAACAGGAAATTGTGGTTCCAACGCTTAAAGCGATGGAGCAGGAGGGAAGGCGATACAAGGGGCTTCTTTACTGTGGTATTATGGTTACTTCTGAGGGACCGAAGGTGGTAGAGTACAACTGCAGATTCGGTGATCCTGAAACTCAGGCGGTTTTACCTCTTGTTCAGTGTGACTGGTATGAGTTGTTCCGTTCCTGTGCAGTTGGAAACATGACTTCTACTGAATGGGTCACTGTTCCTGGTTATTGCGTCTCGGTTATTCTTGCTTCCAAAGGGTACCCCGGATCCTACGAAAAAGGAAAGGTGATCACTGGAATCGAAGACGCAGAGCATGAACGGGCTAACCTTGATGTCTATCACAGTGGTACTTCTCTGGATAATGATGATCGATTTATCACTAATGGAGGACGGGTGCTTGCAGTCAGTGCCTGGGCAGAAACTTTAATCGATGCTATTACTATAGCTTATGAAGGTGTTGCCGAAATTAATTTCGAAGGCAAAACTTTCAGAAGAGACATTGCAGCAAAAGGCTTAAAGAGACTCAAGCGGGATACTGCAAATATCAGTCGCTAAGTGAAAGGAAAATACCTTTTTAAGGAAAAAGGAGAGAATAGATGCGAGTTGCAATTGTAATGGGTTCCAAATCTGATATTCCCATAGCAGAAAACGCAGAGACGGTTTTTCGTGAGTTTGGGGTGGAGTTTGATACACTGGTAATCTCTGCACACCGGACTCCCAACAAGATTCGTAAATTTGCAGCCACCGCGGACCAGAAATATTCTGTGGTGATAGCTATTGCAGGGCTTGCTGCTCATCTTCCAGGGGTTATTGCCAGTATGACTGTACTTCCGGTGATAGGTGTGCCTGTTGAGAGTGGTCCCTTTAGCGGTAAGGATGCACTTTATTCGATTGTTCAAATGCCCGGTGGTATTCCTGTAGCCTGTGTAGGAATTGGAAATGCGAAGAATGCTGCTCTTCTGGCAATTGAGATCCTTGGAAGCCAGAATGAGGAGTTACGCGAGAAAATGAAGGATTACAGGAAACAGTTCAATGATGATGAAATCTAGGTTCAGATAGAATTCTCTTGCATACCAGGTCTTTGCAGAATCATTGAGGACCAGAAAAATAAGGTTCAGCATAGTACATCACTAAATGCTGAGCTTTTTTGTCTTGTCATGCAGATTCCTGAAAGAAGAAAATGACCTGATTTCGGGTGTATTTCAGGATTTTTCAGCACAGGTTTTGACTTTTTGCATCAATTCATCAATTTTAACCAAATCGGGATTATTTTTTAAAAACGGCCTCTGTATTTCATATGTTGCTAATGCTTCAATGAACTTTTGTTGTTCAACAAACTTAACCACCTTTTCTATTACATCGGAAGTGTTTTCAGCGGGAAGACGCAGGGAAGTCCGTTCTGGTTCCGAACTGTTGTTTCCATTTTGAAGAGCAAATCGATAGGCCTGGATAACCTTATCGGCTGATTTTTCCCAGGTAAAATGTCGGATATGCTCTTTGCCATTTTCTTCACGTCCTTTTGACATGCCATATATAACTGCATTCCTTATGCTTTTATAGTCATCCGGTTCACAGGAAATAAGGTAGTCACCGCAATATTCTTTTATTGTTCCCCAGCAGGACTGGATTATTGGACATCCATAAGCAAGAGCTTCAATTGTCACAAGACCAGGCAGTTCATACCAGCTTGGCAGGCAATGAACCTTTGCAGCATTGTAAGCACTTGCCAGCATTGTTTCATCAAGTCTTTCAAGAAAAATGGTTCTGCCTTTGCGTTTATATCTTTTGCAAAGATTGACATATTCCGGTTGATAGCTCACCCCTCCACCTAAGAAAACGATGGTAATATCATCGTGCTCAAGTGCACGAAGTAGCATAAGCTGATTCTTACGTGTCTCGAGTCGACCAGTGCACAGAACGAAATCTTTCACATCGTAGGTATAGCAGAAGAGATCAGGATCTGCAGAAACCGAGGGCATAGAAAAACCAAAAGGACTGTTAATTGTTCTTGCTGAAGGAAAATGTCGTTTGATACAATCTGCTTCCTGCTGGCCTGAGACCAGTACTGCAGCAGCATTACAGAGTGCTACCGGAGATGTATTGATTTCGCCATTAGAAGTCTTTCGCAGCAATTCGAGTTGATCGTCAAGGAATTCTGCCGGTTGGCCAAGTTCAACATATTTTTTGAAAATGGAAAACGACATCACAGCCTTTTTTAAATATCTCGCAGTATCTTCCTGCAACGCGGTGATCACGAATGGAATGTTATTTTGAACCGCTTTTCTGGCAAATGCATCGCTGTATAAGGATAGAGTCGAATTAAACGCATGTACAATATCATATTGTTTGGGATCATAATTTAACTCTGTAGAAACATCAACAGTAACTCCTTTGTTTTCCAGTGCAACTTTAAGCTGCTCTATAACGCGGGTATCTCCACCAGGGCATCGTACCATATTGGGACGGTTCTGAAAGAGCACTCGTAATGAATCTCTTTTGCAGTATGATTTTACCTGCTTTAATTTTTCACATTTTTCATGATGGTATTGTGAAATCGTATTTACAATAACAGACAAACTGCCATTATGCAAATCACTGCGATGTCTCTGCATAAGCTTTCCTGCTGCTTCACCTTTAAGTTCACGGGTGGTAAGATCACAGCATAACAGTAATTTTTCATAAACAGCATTAATCTCAGGAATATACACGTATTGTTGGTTATTAATCTGCTTAGAATTTACAGGTACAAAAAAGGCAGAATCGGAATCCAGATACTCGGCATTTTCTGCTGTATCAAGGACTACTGCTGGTTTCCCCAGTTCCATCATTTCTAAAATCCATGTCGAAGGCATGGTTAAAGGGTTCAACGATATACCTGCATCAGATAATCGCATTAAAGTCTGAACATCTTCTTTTCCAAGGAGACCTTCGCAAAGTTTAATACGCTTATCATCTCCGACAAGATTCAAAAGCTCCTTTAAATATTCTAAATTTCTTCCCTGGTATGTCCCCAAAATTATTATCAGTGTTATATCAGGGAATTTCAGCATTTTAAATGCATTTATCAGATAATTGGCATTCTGCAGGAAAGGAGCGATCTGCATGTCTACATAGGTAAAGAAAACTGTGTTTTTTTCCGGGATCTGGAAATACTTCCGGTCTGGGAAGCCACTCTTTTTGTTAAGGTAAGGCAGGGCTTTTATCTGGTTGACAGGAATATCATCCGGATGATCTTTGAAAAATTCTACAAGCGAATGATTTTTCAGAAGTATCACATCCATTTTCTTTAGTGAATAAATGTCCTGCTCTGATAAATAGCCTGATAGAGGCAGATCAGGAAAACAGACATTCAACCTTTTGTTTAATTTCAGCCATTGCGGAGCAGATGCGAATAACCTGTCTAAAGTCGATGGTTCCATACAAAAGAGATTGACTGCGTATGGTAATTCATTATCCGGGAAAACGGGAAGCTGAAAAGGATTAACACTATGCTGCTGATTATTAACAAAGATTTCATGTATTGAAACCGGGTACCCACATTCAAGCAATGAATAAACTAATCCACGAACAGTTGATCCGAACTCATTTCCGGCTCCGACAGGTGCAATTACATTAAACCCGAAAGAAGGTAATGATTTGACCGGCGCCGGTAAAACAGAATCTTTTACATTCAGTATCTGTTCACGACACACATTGGTATCGATAACAGCAGAAGATTCCTTTCTGAATGTTCCAATCAACCAGCGATTGAAAGGGAGTTGATACCAGACAATGTTATTTGTATACTGTGCCAGCTCGATGCGCAGAGTCTGCCGGAAGAAACATCTGATATGATCAGGGTTGGGATCAGGACCATCTGGTACACTGATAAGAATCAGCCCGCCAGGTTTTACAACACGCAGAGCTTCGGTGATGATCCGGTGAGGATCTTTGATGTGTTCGATAAGCTCAGGAATAATTACGCTGTCAAAATAATCATCCGGGAACCCGGTATTTGCCGCATCACCCACTTCAAAATGAGCTATATCGGAAAGACCCTGTGCAGCGGCATTCTTTATTGCCCACTGTATTCCTTTCTCTTTAATGTCTATGCCGTGAAGATTAACCCCTTTTTTGGCAATTACAAGTGACATATCACCATTGCCGCAGGCCATTTCCAGTACATTCGGGCCTTCGATAATTTCTGCAGTGCAATTGAAACGCATTATCTCCTGGTAATCCCTGAAAATCGATCGCCCGTCCCATTCATCCCTGACTTCTTCGGCTGATATACTTGCTCTGAAATCAGAGTCAGGACTGTTTCCTGTCTGCTGAGAATTAAACATGTCAGTGCGTTCTGCACGCAAATAAACCCATGGTTTACTGTCAGAAATGACTGCCTGGTCTTTTTCGATTCTCTTTCCTGAACTGTCATACCATGTCAAACTGACATCTATTCCGTTGAAAAGATTTTCTACGGTATCTATTGTAGGATATGGATTAATATGCTCCATGGTTTTGCTGCCTATTGGAACGCAAGCTGCGACTGCTTTTGCGACTCTGAAGACTTCTTTCAGAACAGAGCGGGGATCCCTCAAATGCTCAAGAATATCACCCATTATCGCTACATGGAAAAGGTCATCTTTAAATGGAATTTTTTCAGCAAATCCATGTATAAAACGAAGATGGGGAAAATTTCTGATACCCCTGATTATATTGGGTATCGAGACATCAATACCGATTCCCTGAATTCCCCTTTGGTGAAGAATTTCCATGTGAGCACCATCGGCACAACCGATATCAAGGAAAAACTCCTCAGGCCGTACCATATTGCACAAACCTTCCAAACGTTCGCGACGGTGGTTCATTAAAAACGAAAACGTTTCAACTTTCTCATATTGTTTATTGTAGAAATCCAGTATCCGCCGGTCGCTTGAGTCTTTTCTTATCTCTAGTACCGAATCGATTATCGGATGTAGTTTTTCCATCTGGATGGCAGAACTGAACATTTCACTTCTGGTTCTGCCCATGTTACTCAGATGATCATACAGTTCCTTATCTTCAGTAATGCGCCTGATCTGAGTTACCCATTCATCAGTATTCCGATAATCTTTTATCAATATTCCTGCATCTCCTATGACCTCTGGCAACCCTCCACACTCACTTGCAATTACCGGAATACCATTTAGCATTGCTTCCACAGCTATGCGTCCGAAAGGTTCCGGCCACATTGATGGAACCAGTAATAATTTGGCATGACTGAAAAAAAGCAATGGATCAGTCTGCCCATAAAAGATGCAGTTTTTTACGCTTTCCTTTTCACCCCTGCCAACCGTCATGAATCGATGGTCACTCATTCTTCTTGCAATCTCATAAAAAAGACTGCTTCCTTTATGAGTTTCTGGCTGGTTCATTACGATAAAGGTTCTGGTATTATCCTCTGTGCGGTAATCTTTAAAATTGATGGTGGGATAGACTACTTTTGAATCTCTGCCGTAGAATTCTTTAGTGACATTTCGCATGAATTCAGAATTGCAGACTATTTCATCTGCATCCTCAAACATATTGCGGTATTTGTCACGAAGTGTGTGGTTAAACGGGTGAAATTTACATTCTGAGCATTTTCTGTCACAATGGTCAAATTGAGTATAAGTCCAGCAAAAATATTCATAGCTTCTGACAAATAGCACTGATGGTATATGGTGTTTTTTTGCCAGCGCAATACCATTATAAGCCCAGTTCAATTGAGTGATTATCAATGTTGGTTTGATTTGCAGAATAACGGATTCGATTCCATCAGGATTACTGAAATATCTTATATTTATTCCTTTATAGACACAGCCAGAACCGTTCCCTGAACAAACCGCATAACAGCGGTGCCCATCATTAATAAACTCCTGTAAAATGGTAAGCGCACTTCGTTCTGCTCCGCCAATAGCAGGGTAAAGATGATCTCCTATAAAAAGCACTGTCTGCTCGGATGAATAATAAAACAGTTCAGATGATGATTTAACCCCGGGAGAAATTGTTTTATTCAGTGAAGAAGACTCCTGAAGCGCAGCTTCAATTTTTTTTAACTGTGATATTATTTCCGGTGATTGAGGTTTCAAGTTATTCGCCTTTTGATAATACGCTCTTGCCAGCGAGTAGTTTCCCGTGTCTAGATAAACAGAACCGATTTGACTGCAAACAGAAAAGTCAAATGGATTGCTGGTAAAGGTATGCAGGAGTTCTGTGAGCTTACGGTTGATGTCAGTGTTTGATGCCATTGATGTTCCTTGAATGGAGGGTTAAAATTAATAAGTACTGGGCATCCTTGTAGGTTACAATACTTTGATTTAAACAGGGATAAAACCAGCCAGCCTAATTTTAAGGTGATGTAAATCATTATGCAAGCAGAAAAACAGCGTTTTCGGCAATGTTTCGTATGCTGACTGTGAGCGGAATGTAAAGATTGGGAAAAAGAAAAATTAAAATCTGCACCAGTTCTCATCCGGAACTGCCATCTATATATCCTAAAAGGGAAATCATAATAACAGTTTCAGAGAGTGAACTGGTGAGTTTTTTTAAACATTCAAAGGATACGGATTAAAATGAGTTTTTTTACCAATTCACCGTAGAGCATCACTGGATCGGCTCAACAGAATACTTTTATGCAAGGTTAAGCCACTGGTTAATACCACTCTGAATATGAAAACTCCTGAAGAATGATTTGCCTTTTTCCACTGGACATTGCTGCTTACTTTATTTGTACTAAAGATCTGTTTTCCTGAAGGATCGTACACAGAGCAGCTTTTTATAAGATCTCCCCTGGAAGTATAGATGCTCACAAACCGGTTATTTGTTTTGCATATAAGAATTTTCTGTTGTGCAGAAAATCTACGGTAACGTATTGAGGAGCTGTCATTGGCTGTATCTTCCGGGATTTTCCCTGTAAATTTACTGGTATCAGCAGGATCAACTTTTGAAACGATATACCCCAATGCCCCCACCAAACCTGCATTATAGTCGATTCCGCCTTCTGTCATCGAATAATCGGTTACTGATTCTTTAAAATTAGTTGAGTTCCAGGTTCCACCCACCAGGTAACCAAACTGTCTGTTACGCTCTGGAATCACCATCTTTGCTTTCTCCTCATCGTTAGGATTATCATCTCTGAGGAAAACATTGCGGTGATGAGGAAACTGTGGTGATTTGCTGCATCCTGAACAGAATCCTACAATGAAGGACTGTTTTGCTGTGTTTGCACCCATGATATAGTCGATCTGGTTATAGATGAACTGATCATGTTCGGTGGTGTTGATGGCTTTGGAGTATAAGGCGGTGATTAAGGCGATGTTTGCCGGATAACGGAGCGCTCCCCATCCTGAATTACCTTTTGTGCAAACTTTTTCACTGTTGACACTGTTAAGATAATCGTTGATAAACAGGTTTTTTAATTTGGCAAGCATGCTGTCTTTCACTGATTCTATGGAAGTTGCAACAACATAGGGAGCCAAATCATGGAAGTTGCTGTAATCAAAAGCATAGAAATGATGTTCTATCTTATCGGTATTACTCAGTACATGATTTTTGTAACTGTCATCTCCGGTTGTTTTATACATTTCTGCTGCAGCTATGATAAATGCCTGAATCGGTGATTTCGGTGCAGAATAGAATCCGCCGGAAGAGGCTCCCACTGCAGAGCTTTTTCTGGGTTCTGCATAAGAAAAGGCATTTCTGGCGTGCTGGAGACAGAGTTCTGCATAGCTGCTGTCATATTTATGATAAAGACGGGACATCAGTGCCAGGGTAGCAGATGCAAATGAGGCCATGTGACCATCATTGGGGTTTTTCCACATTTTACGGGGTTCACCGCCTTCCTCTATTTTCTGGGTGGACATTTTACCGGCAGTAACCCAGGTCGCATGGTCATAATTACCTTCACCTTTTTCATAATAGAAGGTATTAGAGTTTGGAGTCGCTTTGATTATCCAGTCTGTGGCATATTTTATCTCTTCAAGCAGATCAGGAATTCCGTTTGGTTTCCCACCTGTAATATCCCAGTCACCAGATTGCAGATAGTCACTGTAGTTTTTTCCATCGTAGAGGTCATGAAAGCCGGTAGGGAAGGCTTCATAGGCTTTGGCAAGCAGATAAGCGGAATAGAAAAAGGTTTGTCCGAAAGTGGCATGATCCCCGCAGTCGAACCATCCGCCTTCAAGATCGTGCGGGGGAGAGACTGAGCGGTCGGCATCATGTGTAAAACTGGTTCTGTATTGGGGATTTTCGTGTTCCATGATAAGCCAGTTAGGTCCGATACCCGATCGTTGGCCACCATAAAATCTGGTAGTCATCCATAATGCTTTTTTATAGTCCTGAGCATCAAAGGCTTCAGCGTGGAGGTTGGTAGTTAGAACAAAAAACAGAAGTACGAAGATTGGCTTAACAGGATTCACTTTTACTCCATTAACGGTCAAAGAAAACAGAAACAGTTAAGGAAAAACTCAGAAACGCAAATACCACAACCTTTCTGAGTTTTCCGGGTTAGATATTAGTTACACTTATCGATTCTTCGGTTCGCTTCCTTTATAGAGTTAACAGAATTATTTCATCTCTGCAATATGTTCTTACCATTTACGAATTCTCTAAACATAGAAGGAGGCTGATCATGAAAGAATCTCTAAAAATAACGGTTCTTAAGGTTTTACCGCTGTTGTTATTGTTTTCTTCTTTAACCGGTTGCATGCGCTATCTGACTCACGACAGGAGTGAGGTTCTTCTGGATAGGGTAGATATCGATCAGACACTGAAAGTTGCAGAAGTAAAAATGAATGAGCGGCAGGGAAAGCTTGGTACCTCTCTTCCATTGTGGGTTATCAGGGATCAGGTCATAACAGCAGATCAGGGAAAACAGATCTCCAGTCTCTATTTTCAGTATGTGGATAATTTGCAGAAGAAATTCGATATCTGGCACCTGACCTGGGCGATATCGAATATTTACCGGCTTGGAAATGACAGCGTTAAAGCGGTTATCGATTCGGCTTACAGAGATGCATCCTTAAGGGCAGCAAAACTTGAAGGCATTGCGGACCGGATGGTTAATGGCGACAAGATTTTTATGGGTGATGCTCATTCCGGAGGGCGGGCATTCGCCCGAAAGCATGTCGTTGTACCGGGAAATAAAAAATATCTGCAATCTTACGAGGAGTATAAACAGGATTAAATTTAGAAGCTGTCAAAGCTGTGGAGCGTAAGATTAAAATTTATCCTCTGGGGAGGAGTTTTCCGGTTTTATTGGCACTGCGAACACGAGGGGTTCAGCAGGTTGTTGGTTTCCTCACTATCTTTCAAATTTCTGACAACTCCACTATTTCCACCTTCGTTTTATTAACCATTCCTGTATGGATGATTTTGACTTTAAACCCGTATTGAGAGGCCGTCAGTTTGAATAATTCCCAGAACCTTCTGCAGGGATCTGCGATCCATGCTTTTCCACCAGGTTTAAGCAGGCTTTTTATACAGCTTAATATCGGATCGATCCATCGCTGCTCATAAAGAACATCAGATGCCACAACAAAATCGAACTCTTTCTTAAATGCCATGGCTCGCCAGTCTGATACTGTCACCCTGGGAGTTCCACCGTTGCGGAATATGTTTTCCTTTGAGTAGATACAGGCTTGTGGAGAGATATCTACCGAAAAGACCAGGCAGTTAAATTGTGCTAAAAGCGCGGAGACAATGCCAAGTCCACAGCCTAGTTCGCAGATCCGTGTGTTTGGAGAGGATAGCAGAGTCTTTGATTTTTCAATAAATGGAAAAAGAACCTGAGCAGATGGCCAGTGTTCAGCCCAGTATGGAAGAAACTTGTCCTTTTCATATTGCTCATCAGTTATCGAGTCAAGAACCATATCAGGATCTTGTGGGCAGAGGAACTGGAAATTTTTTTCTGCGGTCTTTAGAATGATCTGCTGGGATGGAAACGGCATTTTGTTTGAAGCACTTGTATTCATTACTAACCTGAAACCTTAATACACAATAAATTACAGCTATCTGCGTCATCTGTTACGGTTGTTTCAGTTTAAAATACATAATAATAAGAAAGACTGTGGTTTCCTTGAATTTCGAAATCACAGCCTTGGCACCTGATTCATTCGATTCAGGTAACAGGTAAGGAGCCTACAATTTGATCACTCAGAAACTGGTTAAAACCCTTTACGATGTAATCTCTGAAATACCTGTATCCAGATTTGAGGTGGAATCGGATACAGATGCAAAAAGCAGAAGTCTGATAGAAAAAAATGCCATAAAAGCTGCATTTATCTCTGCCGGCCTCTCTTTACCTCCAGGGCCGGCAGGGTATTTAACATTATTACCAGACCTGACTGGTATCTGGAAATTGCAACGAAACATGATTGCTGATATCGCGGCAATATATGGAAAAAAAACGATGCTTGGGAGAGAACAGATGCTTTATTGTTTGTTTCGTCATTCGCTAAGCCAGGTGATGCGCGATATAATGGTAAAAACAGTAACCCGTGTTACTATCGAAGAAACGATCGCTGCAATATCGGAACAGATTTTCAGAAGAATCGGTGTTCATCTTGCCCGTAAAACTTCTTCAAAGTTTATTGCCAGGACAATACCTGTTTTGGGCACTTTAGGGGCGGGAGTCTATGCTTATTTTGATACAAAACAGGTTGGCAAGACAGCTATGGATTTATTTACATCAGAAAAGAAGGGGCATAGGAGCTAAGGTTTTTCTGACCGACCATATCATAAAAGAATGCTGTTATATTCCGGTTTTGGATTTTGGTATGAATAATCCGGCTTATCTATTGAGGTGAAACCACATGCATTTGTTATATTTAATGCCTGTACTGATACTTGCTTTGAGATGAGAGTAAGAATCGAATTCTATTCAAAAATGGGATCAGGGCAAGGTCAGTTTTCGTAGTTCATCAACCATGAGCATCCATATTCATGGGATCTTGATATTTTCGGATCCGATTCGCTCTTTCAGTGGATCTGCACCTGTCATACATTTTACGGAAGGGAATTGCTGGCTGAAAAGTTGTGTGAAGGAGTAAACAGTGTAGGGCAGATTGGCAGAAGGCAGGAGGCTGTCAGGGAACTGGCCGGCAATATCGACTGGAGACAGGAACTGGAGCTTCATGGAATGTTGAGTGATACCGGTTGTGATCCGCAAAAGTTTCTGGATTGGAGCTCTCAGCATGATCCCACATTCAAGTCTGGTCTTGTGGTTACCATTTTCCGAAGTCTTCCATGGGTTACATTTTCTATTGGATTTGCTGGCTATCTGCTAACCAGGACGTTTGTCTTCTTTGCAGTTGTGTATGCTTTGCAGTTACTGCTTTACTTCCTTTTTCATGCAAAAGTAATCAGAGCGATAGAGGCTTTTCAGAAAAACGGTCCCATGTTATCTGCCTTCTCAAGATTAATCCAGACCATAGAAAATAAAGACTTTCATTCGGAATACCTTAAAAGAATTAAAAAGTAAACTCGGTTCTGAAGGAAAACCGGCATCAGAAGTTTTCTATTCATTGTCAAAGATTCTGAATGCTGCGGATGTTCGTAACAGCCCGATGGCCCACCTGTTTGCCAATGCAATCATGCTCTGGGATTTTCAATGTATCATCAATGCAGACCGGTTGAAAAAAAACTATGGACGTTTTTTTGGTGTATGGATCGAAACAATCGGCAGATTCGAGGCTTTATCCAGCCTGTCAATAATCTGGTTTGAAAACCCTCAATGGGTTTATCCTGATGTCTCAGAAGATGAACTTCTTTTGAAAGGAGATGGACTGGCTCATCCGCTGCTTCATCACAGTGAACGCATTACAAATGATTTTCCTGTTCAGTATGGGGGAACTGTGGCAATAATTACCGGATCCAATATGTCTGGTAAAAGTACTTTTCTGAGGACTGTGGGTATCAATCTTGTATTGGCACTGGCAGGAGCTCCGGTATGCGCATTATCGTTTCGTTGTTCACCGGTCAGGATATATACTTCCATGCGGATCAATGATGACCTTTCTTCCAGAGTCTCTACTTTCTACGCAGAACTTCTCAGAATAAAGAAAATGGTGGAGGCGGTGAGAAGAGGCGAAAATGTGGTGTTTTTTCTGGATGAACTTTTCAGAGGGACCAACTCGCAGGACCGTCATGACGGTGCGGTAGCGGTTTTGAATGCGCTGTCAAATCATAAATCAATAGGAATAATTTCCACCCACGACCTGCAGCTTTGTGAATTGTCCCGGATAGATGACAAAAAATATGTAAATTACCATTTCAGAGAACATTATAAGGATGGCTCCATAACCTTTGATTACAAGCTGAATTCCGGTGAATCAAAAACAAAAAATGCCATGTTTCTGATAAAGATGATAGGGATTTAAAGCGGCAAATGAGTGTAAAGAGAAGGATATTGCTTCTTTTCTATGTGAGTTCTATTTTTAGCGTCTAACAGGGGAGTAATTTGAGCGGTGCATTCACTATTCTTGACATACCGCCTTCATATCTTTCACCTCATTCATGTGAAGAGCTCATAAGATCATTTCTGTAGAGCTCGGGAAAACTGAAGAATTCCGATGCATTTAAAGAAGCGACTTTTCAACAGGGTTCCAATTGTAATATTCATCATAGCGGTACAGGTGACCTGGATCATTTTCATGCTGGTGAAGCTCACCGCGCTCTCCTGGCTGATCACCTTTTCGCTTCAGGTGATAAGTATCGTAGCAATCCTTGTTATTATCAACCGAAGAGATAATCCCGCATATAAGCTTGCCTGGGTGATACCAATCCTGGCTTTTCCTATTTTAGGTGGCTTGCTTTATCTGGTGATTGGCGGCAAGAAACCTGCCCGCAAAATGCGGAGAGCATTAAATCAATCCTGGGATAGAATGTCGGGATTTCTTGATCAGGATAGGACTGTATTCGATGAAATAGCCGCTATAGATAAAACCGCTTATGGACAGACACATTATTTATGGAACTGCACGACTTTCCCTGTTTATCGCAATACTCAGACGAAGTATTACCGCAATGGGGAAGAGATGTATCCGGATATGTTAGAAGCACTCAGAGCTGCCAGGCATTACATTTTCATGGAGTTTTTCATCATTGCACCAGGAACTATGTGGGACGGGATTCTAGCGATACTTAAGGAAAAGGCACGGATGGGTGTCGATGTCCGGTTGATTTACGATGATCTGGGCTGTCTTAACAGGCTCCCTTACGGTTACAGGGCGGAACTTTCCAAATACGGTATCAAGTGTGAAGTATTTAATCCCTTGCGTTTATTTTTCACAGCAGTGATTAACTACAGGGATCACCGTAAAATTCTGGTTGTAGATGGATGCATTGGTTTCACTGGAGGGATTAATCTGGCCGATGAATATATAAATATAATCAGTCCATTTGGTTACTGGAAGGACGCGGGAGTCAGGCTTAAGGGTGAAGCAGTCTACAGTTTGACAATAATGTTTCTGACTGCGTGGTATTCGTTGCGCCACGACAATGATGACATTTCGGGCTTCAGACCCTGCTTTGACCCGGAGATCTGTTCTGATCATGACGGGTATGTCCAGCCCTATTGCGATTCTCCGCTGGATGAGGAGTACGTTGCGGAGAACGTCTACCTGAACATCATCAACATGGCTATCAGTTATGTGTACATATGCACTCCATATCTGATTATTGACAATGAACTGATGACTGCACTCTGTCTGGCTGCCAGACGTGGAGTGGATGTCAGGATCATGACTCCAGGCATTCCAGATAAGAAGCTGGTCTTTTACGCAACGCAATCCTGTTATCTTCAGTTAATCGAAGCCGGGGTTAAAATCTATGAATTCACTCC
>CAYPMS010000058.1:0-21020 GCA_964411655.1 uncultured Fibrobacter sp. | reverse complement strand
TTTGCACAGAAAAAATAGCTTGAGAGAGGAAGGAAAGCAATCGTGGATTTCAGACTGAAAAATCAGCTATTGTGAGGAAATACTTCTTTTTGATCCAGAACAAATTTAATATGGGACAGGAGTTCCTTTTTTGTGCAGGGCTTCCAGCGAGAGAACTATAACCATTTCGATATTAATCAAGGGATCATCATTGCACTTCAGCCTCATCAAACTGGACCATAGTAGAATTTGAACTGATCTTTTCAGTAATTTGTGTTATAAGTTCATGAAAGCGGTTATAATCATTTGAAGCTCCAAGTATATTACCAGCTTTGAGGGCTTCTGATGCGCTTGCAGCGGTTTTTTCTGCAGTTTTAAGGTCCTCTTTTAGTGCGGCAATCAGATATTTGTTTTTAAAGGCTGAAGATTTTTTGATATTGTTGGAAGTTATTCTTATCAGTTCATCAGCCAGTGAAAGGTTGTTACGCAATGTTTCTTCCATATTCTGTTTTGTCATGGGAACCTCACTGGTTATCTCTTTGGCGAGAACAGTAGTCTTTTTTAACAGTTGAGTCGCATAGGTGTATTTGCGGGACAGAAAAAATGAGTTTTTCTGCTTTGCAATCTCAGCTTCTGCGGCTTCCAGCCCTTTTAGCACGTTCTGAAAATTTTTCGCCATATATTTGTCTGCTTCTGCATCTGTTGCAGCTTTTATTGCAGCTTTTGCTTCAGCCAGTTCTTTGTCAGGCGCTTTGGCACAACCTGAGGCAAGACCACATACAATACAGTTAAAAACAATGATCTTATTTCTGATATTTAGACGCATAATGATTCCTGTTTAGATCCGTCCCTGTTGCAGACCATTGCGGCGGGAGATCCCTTCTCAGCAGCATACTACTAATGTGTTAGCAGAAATTAGCAGAAATATAAAATACGGCAAATATATCCCTGTTTGAAACAAAATATCCTAACCAGGAATCGGAAATTACAAAAGCTAATCTGATTTGAAGCAACAACAAGGTGTTTCCCTGGTTGCGCTTCTATTTGTGGTAGGTTAAAACAATAACCCAAGTCTGGCCTGAAGAGTTCCCGGGTAGCCATCAGGAAGCTTGTCCAGGAGTATTGCTGCCTTGAACTGCATACTCAATTGGACAGTGGCGCTTCTAAAAAAAATGACTCCCAGGGAGGTCCCCAGAGAAAAACCGAAGGCGTTTTTGCTGTCCCCCCTGGCAAAAGCCAATCCTACATCTGCTCCGGCATATGGAGAGATGTCGGTTTTTAAGGGATAATAATTGGATGCGATACTTATACCCAGCATATGAGACCCATTCAGGTCTGATGTTATATCACCAATAAAACCCAAACCCATATATTCCTGAATAAGCCAGAATTTCCCACCATAAAAACTGTAAGCCAGTTTGTCATTTCCAAATCGCCTCATGTTTGCTGGACCAAAACCGACTGTACTGAAAGAAACTGCCGGATTTACGGCAATATTGCTTTCTTTTAATGTATCAGTGGTGTTTGTCCTTTTCAGCAAAAAATTCTGGTCTTTTGGATGGGGTTTCCCCGATGTAACAGAAGAGAAACTGTTTGAAAGGATTGCAGACCATAGGCAGATAATCAGAACAAACTGTAAAAATTTCATAATAAACTCCTTAATAATTTTTCAGCAATCATGCGATAACAAGTTTATTGGTAAGATCGGTCACTCCTCTGGTGAATTTGGCAGCATTGTGCGCAGCGGTGTAGGCATGCCAGTCTGGTACCCTGCCATGAATTGTCACTCTTCCACCGTCAACAGTTACATTTATTTTCTGGATATCTATATTGGAAATTCTCTGGAGTGCAGACAGAATATCTGCTGAAATTGCTTTGTCGTAAGGAGAATTTGTGGGTACAACCGATAATGTGTTGACTACATCGCTGACTCCCGGGACATCGAAAATAATCTCCTCGGTCTGCATTTTTTTCCAGTATTCATCAACAGAGCCACCCAGAAAAACGATACCCTTATTCACTCTGATTTCCAGCGTGTCAGGATTGAGCACCGGATTTAGTGAGATGACAGTTTTTATATTTTTGGCGATTTGCTCATCGGTAAACTTCTGGGAAGCATTATCGTTAATGATTTTGAGATGGTTGTGTACTTCTGTAACTCCTGCAATACTCAATGTATCCATTTGTGCGGCGGTTTTTTGCATATATGAGCTGACATTTCCGTTCAGGATAGCGACATGCTGGTTTACCTCTACATTAATGTTTGTGGAATTGATGCGATTGTCCCATTGGAGCTGTTTAATGATATCATTTCGAATCTGCTCATCTGTACGCATCGAAGTATCTCCTGTTTTTTAAGTTAATATTTCACTTTTTCAGTAATGCTTTTGTTTATTGATAAGATCTTCTCGGAGATTCCAGAGCTTGTCGCTAAGAGAAACATGGTAAAGGTGCGGATTAATGATTCGCTTTACACCGGGTTCCAGATATTCCAGATCAGAATCTCTCCTGTGACGCAGCTCTTCAATGGAAGCAAAAGAATAACAGATCTTTCCATCCTTGATTATGTCCACCAGAAGCGGTTCTATATAAGAGATGTCAACTTTGCGCATGGTGCGGCTTACATCGGAATCAAACGGATGATGCAGGATGATCTCCTGCATTTCAGAAGGATCTTCATTGTCAATAGTTATCAGGTCCGCATTTGCAAGTTTTCTGGTATCATAGATACGCCAAAGCTGTTTGTTACCCGGGATTGTGGCTTTTTGAACGGAATCTGTGATTTTTATCGCAGGAGACCAGACCTCACCATTTTTAACTGCAGTTAATTTATAGACTCCATCTAATGCACTTCTGCCCTGAGAAGTAATCAGATTGGTTCCTACTCCATAAACCAGCCGATTTATCAGTTTCTGAGGGTTGACCCGATACCTGGGGGCTTCGTCGTTGATTTGCCTCATAATCTGAAGCAGAACCATCTCATCTATATTATTGGACAACACGATCATGGTGTCTTCAAAACCAGCTTTGTCAAGCATTATAGATGCCTGGATTGCCAGATATGCCAGATCTCCAGAATCAAGCCTTATACCTGCCGGGCGATGTCCATCACGGCGCAACATTTCAAACACTCTGATTGCATTCGGTACACCGCTTTCCAGTGTATTGATAGTGTCAACCAGAAGAAGGCAGTCATCGGGATATGCTCTGGCGTATGCCTTGAATGCTTCCAGTTCCCCTTCTCCCGATGCTAGGAAAACCTGAACCATACTGTGGGCATGAGTCCCTTTGGGAGGAAGGCCTAATTCAAAAGAGATGCCGGTGTTGGATGAGAAATCCGCACCTCCGATCAGGGCAGCACGGGTTCCTGCGTTACCACCAGTATGATGTGCTCTTCGCAAACCGAACTCAATAAGGGGTCGCCCCTTTCCGGTCTCCTTTATTCGTGAAGCTTTGGTAGCTATGAGTGTCTGATAGTTGAGATTATTCAGGAGTGCCGATTCCAGAAGCTGAATTGCAAGCAGTTCACCCTGAATGATCAGTAATGGTTCAACCGCATGTACAACACGTCCTTCTGGAACAGCCCTCAGGTTTATTTTGTCAAAGATGGAAAGCTCTTTGAGATAAGCGAGAAAATCTGGTTTAAAAACTGACTCACCAGTGCTGCTTTGCACTCTGGATAAAAACTGAAGCGAATCTGGTGTAAATGATACATTCTTCATCCAGCTTATAAACCATTGAAGTCCGGCATTGATGCAGTAACCTGCCTTGTGCCCCCCATAATCAGGGTAATTGCGGAAATAATAATCAAACTGTACTTTTTTATCATGGATACCAGTTTGAAAGTAAAGCTGGGCCATAGTGAGCTGATAATAATCGATGAAAAGAATACCCTCAGTAATTTCTTTTTTATTTTTCATGTTATCGTCAAGTGAAGTCATGATCCTCCTTCATCACCAGGGAAGCGGGGACGGGGATCCCTTGTTTCTTCGGGAAAGGGACGATATCCGGGGTACTCCCGTTCGATCGCAATTCCCCTGTGATGCTTTACCAGTTCCAGCATCTCAAGAAGCCGCTGATCAACTTTCCAGTGAAAAGAATTCACCTCATCTGTTGACCCTGCCGGAACACCACTCAACAGTTCAATCGCTTCGTTTACATTCTTTACAGCAAATATGTGAAACCTGCGGTCGTGAATTGCATCGATCACCTCTTTACGAAGAACAAGGTTGCGGATATTGGATGCCGGAATACAGACTCCCTGATTCCCATCCAGCCCTATCAGTTTACATGTATCAAAGAAACCTTCCACTTTCTGTGTGACACCCCCTACGGCCTGCACCTCTCCCATCTGATTAACGGAACCGGTTACGGCGATGTCCTGACGAAGCGGGATACCGGAAAATGCGCTGAGAAGACAAAGCAGCTCTGCCATAGTGGCACTATCACCCTCTATAAGAACATAGCTTTGTTCCATGGTAATACTTGCAGAAAGCGACAGTGGATGTTTCTGAGCGTATATCCGTCGTAAATATCCTTCCAGAATGAGCATGGCTTTGTCGTAACTGCTTCCGCTAAGGCGGCTCTCTCTCTCGATATTTATGATACCTGCAGCCCCTGTGCCTACACTAACAGTAATCCTTGATGGTCTGCCGAAGGCATAATCTCCCAGTTGCACGATGCTCAATCCGTTTATCTGCCCAACAGCCGAGCCACTAATGGAAATGATGAGGGTACCATTGGCAATGTATTCCCGCATCTGTTCGGCAATAAGATTTGAGCGGTATATCTTTTCCTCCAGAGCGGTTCTCACATGATCAACCTGAACTACAGAAGCACCACTTTTTTGTGCCCAATAAGAAGATTCTCTGGCCACATCGGCAAGTCTGCTGAACTGGGAAGTGATTTTCTCTTTATCCCCGGTAAATCTGGCCGCCGCCTTGATCAGCTCAGCCACCGCATGGGGAGAAAATGGTTTGACATTTTCGGTTTTACTAAGCTTTTGAATGAATCTGGCCATTACCATCTCCATGTTTCCCCTGGCATCCATTTCCGGAGAAAAATCGGCCTTGACTTTAAAAAGTTCCTGGAAATCTTCATCGTAAAATTGTAACAGGTGATAAAGCAGGGGATTACCCACTGCCAGAAGCTTGACTTTGAGTGGGATGGGCTCCGGACGCAGCGAAGAGGTTGCAAAGACACCAAAAGGATCGTACATGTGGTACTCAAGTTCGCCACTTCTAAGAGTCCGTTTGAGCTCTTTCCACACTAAGGGCTCCATCAGAGCCTCCATCAGATTAAACACCAGGTATCCTCCGTTTGCCCTGAGAAGACTGCCGGCTTTAATGTTACGGAAATTGGTGAAAAGACGCCCGGTACGATCAAAGGTTCCGAAAATGGTTCCAAAAAGGTTCTTGTAATTGGGAGATTCTTCAAATATAACAGGAGCTCCTTTGGATTCGCTGTTGTCAACCACCAGGTTTATTGAATATTCCTGAAAAAATTCCTCCGGTGAAGTTCCCCCAGCCCCCAGCATTAGAGCTAATGAGGATTGCTGAGGCCCTTCCGGCTCCCTGAAATTATTGAGGTTGTTTATCATGTGTTCTTTTACTTTGGAAAACCATGATCTGAGTTTTTCGCTTTTGTAGCCTGATGCAATCTCATCGACTGCCGGTTCGATTAGTCTGGCTGCAAAGTTACGCTCAATCTGGCGGACCTCATCCCGAAGCTTGTTGCTGATTTCACGCTGCTGATTAATTATGGAGCTGACTACCTGACCCAGCTCTGACTGATTTTTGCTGATCTCCTCTTTTTCAGAGGCAGAAAGAGATTCAAACTCCTCGGCACTCATGGGACGATCATCTTTTTTGGGAATCATCAGTATGCGGCCATCAGGCATCTCCTGAATGATAAGATTTTTCTCTGATGCCAGCTGTTCCATCCTGGAATAAGCATTTTTACTCTGGTTTTCGTATTCCATATTAAGACGCTGCTTTTCCTTGCTGAAATCTTCCTGGCGAAATGCCCGGGGAACTTCATCTCTGAGACGGTTTAAAAGTTCTTCCATCTCTTTTTTAAGCATTTTCCCTTGTCCAGGCTCCAGAGAAATGGCAAGAGGACGGTCTTCCTGTCCGAAGTTATTTACGTAAATCCAATCAGCCGGAATGGCTTCGCTGCTTGCTTTTTCTGAAACCATCTTCTGGGTCAGCGCTTTTTTACCCATTCCATTGGTACCGGAAATGTAGATGTTATATCCGGTATCCTTTATTCCCAATCCTAGCTCCAGTGCCTTTACTGCTCTGGGTTGACCGATTATTTCCTCTAAAGCATTCAGTTCTGCAGTAGAGCTGAATTGCAGTCTGCTAAAATCTATGGCAGGTTCTGCTTGCTCTGCGGTAAGTCTCAGACGCTGCTCCAGTTCTTGCATGATAGCCCTCCATTATAAGTGACAGGTGAGAAGTGAGGAATGACAAATGATGAACAGGGGTGAAGGGTGGGCCGGTTGAAACTGACAATTACTTTTAACCTTATCACTTTTTTTCTACTTTTTCTTGGGAAGTAAAATTTCGTAAACACCGTTTTTAAACTGTACCTGAGCTTTGTTGACATCACAGGGAGAGGGCAGACGGATAGTACGGCAGAAACGGCCCTTTGCTCTCTCTGCCATCAGTTGTCTGCTTTTTGAAATGGCGATCATGCTTTCCTTGGTGCCGCAAATTGTCACACTCCATGGCTCTGCTTCAAATTTGATCTGCGATGGATCCATTCCCGGAAGATCTGCCAGCACCAGAAATGCATCTTCGGTCTCCAGGAAATCTATTGCTGGAACCCAGGGTTTGGTACCTGCCCAGCGGGTGTGAATAAGTTCTGAAAAGGCCTCTTCAATCTCCCTTTGCATAGACTCAACCCGGCGAATAACCTTGCCTGCATCAGCCATTTTACTCCCTTTCTATTTCCATTCGCCTCTGAAAAGAGGCTCGACCGGATAATTTTCTCTCTGAAGTTTAAGATCACCGAAAATATCGGCAGTCCTGGATGTGCCTCCCAATGGATGAAGTTTGGGTTTGAGTGTCCTGATGTCAAATTCCGATTCTTTAAAGATGGCCAGTCTGGAATTTTCATAATTAAGAAGGGTTGGCAGATTATCAAAGAGGATACGCTGATCTTTCATCTGGGCCTTCAAATCTTCGGGAAAATGGGGGCGGGGCCCCTCAGTCATGGATTCTGATTCCAGATAAGGATTATAGATACCGATCGTAAAGACTCCATCAGAACCAATATTCAATGACTCTTTAACTTTTCCATCCATGCGCGGCAGTTCAATTACATAGATCAGATATGCGCGGTTGTCCTGAGAAAGAATCGTGTACACTCCCTCTCCACAGGGGCGGGCAGCAGCCTGTTTTACCTGTGGAACCCCCATCACCATCTGATGCTTTTCCTGCAGTTCGTTGTGTATGGTAACCTGTTTATCATCTATTTTTTTGATAATACCATTAACCATATTGAAGTGGTCTTCAGCGCTGGGCAGCGCGGGTGCATCCAGATAAATCAGACGATAGTATTTGGATGTAAAAGGGTGTAACAGCAGACTTATGTGTTCAACATCCTCCACATTATGTGCTTCGGTTGATATGGGATGATAAAAGAAATAGATATGTCCATCCTCATCTCCCAGAAAGTACTGCCTGATGGTTTCCCGATCGTCCATTCGCATGAATCGCTCCTTATCAAATAAATACAGCTTTTACATCCCTGAAATTACAAATCATAAATCCGGAATCTGAAATCTCTTATGTTTATGCTGATAGCAAAAACAAATCCATCAATATTGCTTTACGGCAATTCAATTGCTATTTCATATTGCTTAAACAGGGCAATAGCGGAAAAAACTTATTTCAATGCAAAAAGGAAAAAATGGAGTTTAAAGATTATTATAAGGTGCTGGGAGTAAATCGTGATGCCACCCTGGACCAGATAAAAAAAGCTTTCCGCAAACTGGCTGTTAAATATCATCCCGACAAAAATCCTGGAAACAAAGAAGCAGAAGCCAGGTTTAAAGAGATAACCGAGGCACATGAAGTATTGAGTGATCCTGAGAAAAGAAGACGCTATGATCAGTTGGGTGAGAACTGGAACCGCACCGAAGGGGAAAGCTACGATGACTGGTTTACCCGAAATGCTGATATCTTCAGGGGGGAAGAATCCTACAGCTTTACCACTGATGCAGAAGACATCTTCATGAGAATGGGAGGGTTCTCCGATTTTTTTGAGAGCCTTTTTGGCAACCCTTTTTCCAGTAAAAGAAAAGCCAATCCCAGAAAAGGAAACGATTTCAGGGCAGAGTTAAATATCACGGCACAGCAGGCCCGTAACGGAACCGAACAGATCATCATGGGCGGCTACAGTAGAATAAAAATCCGGATTCCACCCGGGATCCGTGATGGACAGGTTTTACGTGTTCCAAATCAGGGTTCACCTGGTATTCTGGGAGCTCCACCGGGTGATCTTTATCTGACTATTCGTATTCGCGATCAGGCGCCTTTCCAACAACAGGAAAATGACCTTTTGATGGATCTGCACATAGACCTGTATACTGCAGTTTTAGGAGGCAAGCGGGAAATAAAGACTCCGGAAGGTAAAAAGATCCGTCTGAAAATTCCTCAAGGAACAGACACTGGCACCATTTTGCGGATTCCCGGAATGGGTTTCAGTACTCCTTATGGCCAAAAAGGAGATCTGCTTATAAGAGTTCAGGTTCATATTCCGGAAAAGATCAGCTCTGAGCAATCTGCACTTTTCAAGAAACTGGCTTCAATGCAGAAATAAAAGAAATGAGATAAATATGTGTTTATATTACATAAATATTGGGTAAATGTGTAATAAAGCTTTGAAATTATTCTACAAATATTTTGTAGTCCTTCTGAGACCTTCCTGTTTAATCCACATGTGAATAAAACAATGACTACAGAATAATCTTTGAAAGTTAAAGGTTTTTAAGCTGGCTTTGTAGGTGAAATAATGTGACAAGGAAATCTTATCCGGTCAACAAAAAATCTTATTACTGATTTGTTTAGTGCTGAAAGATTTGATTGCAGAGATGAAAAAACAGAGGAAGATTTGGGAGCATTTGGTCTAAAGTCGAAAAAATGTACACAAACTGGTCTACAGTTTCGATCTTTTTTCTAAACACATGGTGGAAACGTTAATAACTAACCTTTAAAAATGTATCCGAAAACCTCTCGGATAAGGTTTTTACTCGTGCAACCCAGAGATCTCCAGAAGGAGGTACGTATGATTTTTATCAACAGGCCTGTTACTGCCAGATCACCGGTAACCGGATTTATTGTTTCAGCGATTATTACAATGTTTCTACCAGGTTTATTGTCTGCCGCCGATTTAATCGATAAAACAAAGCCGGCCAGTATTCCATCTGAAATCGTCTCAGCCTGGAAAGAGCAGGATAAGGTATCCGGCTCAAATTATACCACCGCTATTAACAATATTATAGAAAAGCTTAAAGAACTGGATAAAGATGAATATGCGGAGCTTGTTGAATCCGAACTAACCAAAGGTGCCAATGAAAACACCTACCTGACTGCATGTCATTATCGCAGGGTGGCATTCCTGGAAGATTATGAAAAGGAGATAAAAAGGCTGGTTTATGCTAAACATCACAATATCGGTAGCATAATCGTTGGCTGTCAGGAAGGCTTCAGCATGTGGAACAGAGATGATCAGTGGAGCCCTGGTGCTGGAATTTATTATCTGGAGTTTAAAGATTATTATCCCAGCCCTAAAGCCCTTATTGAAGATCCAAACGGAGTTATTAGAGACCCTTGCGTGTCCCTGGATGGTAAGAAAGTGGCGTTTGCCTGGTATAAAAATGGTTCTAAAACTTCTGCAAGTTCCACTTCCAAACCCAGTGGATATAAAATTTTTGAATTGGATATAGAAAAGCATCTGGCTAATCCTTCCACCGAACCAAGGCAGATAACATTTGCTGATGATGGGTTGGTATTCTCCGATTATGAGCCCTGTTATACTCCCTATGGGGAGATAATGTTTAACTCTTCACGATGTTTTCAGTTGATTGATTGTTGGGTGAATATGGTGTCTACCATCTTCGCTGTTGACACCTCAGGTAAGTATCTTCGTCGTATAGGGTACGATCAGGTACACAATTTCTATCCCCAATTAAGATCAGATGGAAGGATCATGTATACCCGATGGGAATATAATGACCGTAACCTTATGACATCAATGGGCTTGTTCACAATGAAAAGTGATGGTACGGAACAAACCGAGTTTTACGGCAACCAGACAAATTGGCCGGTCACCTTGATTCATGGGGTTGAAATTCCATATACTAAATGTAAGAAAGCAATTGCTATTGCCAGTGGACATCATGCTCCTTATTATGGCGAACCTTTGATAATTGATATTGAAAAAGGAAGAAATGGTTTGCAACCACTTACTGGAATTGCAGGTACTTCAATTTCTCCTAATGGCGGGCCTATTACCCAGATCCCCAAAGCCCATGATCCCAACGACAGTGGTGGTGTAGAGTTTAAGTATGCCTATCCTATGCCTTTAGATGAAGAACGTTTCTTTATCTCCTATACTCCGGAAGCCAGAGGGAGAATGCAGTTATATGCCATGTCTCCCGATGGACACAAGGAGCTTATAGCATGGGATTCGAAAAAATCGGTAAGTCAGGTATCCCTGGTTAAACCAAGAGATATAAAACCCATCCGCTCGGATGTAGACTATACCAAAAAAACCGGCGTTTTTAAGATTGAAGATGTTTATGTCTCTGGTGGGAGGACACTTAAAGGGGTGGAGAAGGGTACTGTAAAGAAAATCCGGGTGGTTAAGCTCGAATATCGTCATTCCTCTGCCGATGTCAACCCTTATAATTTCGGAAATCAGGGTACAATGGGTATGGTCTTTGTGCCGATCTCCAAGTATACCGGTTCCTGGCAGGCTAAACGGATAATGGGAGAGGCTAAGGTTTACGATGATGGTTCTGCGGCCTTTGAGGTACCTGCGTTGGAGCCTCTTTATTTTCAGTTGATAGATAAAGAAGGCCGTATGATTCAGACAATGAGAAGCTGGTCAACGTTGATGCCAGGAGAAGTATTTAATTGTGTGGGATGTCATGAAGATAAAAATTCAGCTATTCCTGATCCAGGCAAAAGAACACAAGCTGACACAATCCAGAAGCTAGATCCATTCTATGATATTACAGGAAAATTATTCAGCTATCCTGAAATAATTCAGCCTATACTGGATGCAAAATGTGTCAAATGTCATAGTCCAGGCAAACTGGATCTTCGGGGAACTCTGGAAATTATTGATGATGAGGAAAACAAGGGCTGCAAAAAGAAATTTGCCAGATCCTATGCAAACCTCGCAAAGGGCGGATCTGGTGTGTTTACTGCTGGCAGTGGAGATTATATAAAATGGTTGCCAATCTTTTCCAATAATGAATCGATCCAGCCAAAGTTATACGGATCATTGGTGAGCAAGCTTACCACAGATATCCTTCCCAAACATAAGAGCAAAGAGGGTTTTGATTTAACCAAAGAAGAACTGGAAAAAATTTATGCCTGGATTGATTTGTGTATTCCGCATTGGGGGCTTTACAACGAAGGATATACTAACAGTTCGGATTCATTGGATTATGATAAAGCTGTGAAACAGCGTGAAAAGCATGAAGCTGTTTTAGCCAGAAACATTGAGGAAATAATCAGAGAAAAAGGTGGTGTACTTCTACCAGAACCCGATGCCATTAAAGGGGATATAAATCCATCTTACACTAACGCAGCTAGAATAAACAAGCGGTTATCAGTTTATCAGCAAAAATTGCTGGTTGTGCCGACTTCTTCTGGCGTGTTAAGAATCAGTGATCTTCGGGGGCGACAACTGGCAAATATCAAGATTGAGAAAAGTAATGCAGGAACTTCCATGACTATTCCATTACCTGTTTCCATAAGCAAGGGGGTCTATATAGCGCGGCTTACCGAAGAAACCGGGATTTATACATGTAAATTTTCTGTATTACGATAATATTTGCAAGTGATAGATGTATTAAGGTTTAAATGCCAGCCACTTCGATTAGATCTGATCGGGGTGGCATAGCTATTGTTATCAGTCAATTGTTACTAATTACAACACGGGGGTGAGGAATGCAAACGGTTTATGAACTGGCACGGGGTGTGAAATGTAGTACATTTTCGACATCCTCCGGAAATAGTGAGTATTATCTAACTTTAAGATCTTCAGAGGGAAACTCTTTTAAAGATGCAGTCGATGAACTTGCTGGCTGGTATGCTGATGTACTCTCAGAAAATGATCTTGACGAGACTACTCTTCAGTTTACCCGTTTTTATTTAAGCGATATAGTAAACGATTACAGCTTCCTGGAAAAATCGGACCTCTTCAGCATGGTTAAAAACGGGGCGGTTTCCTGCATTGAACAAAGTCCTGTTGCTGCTGGACAACTGGCTATGCTGGTTTATCATATTAAGGCTTCCGATGGCTCTTCCTTCAAAAAAACATCTTTTGGCACTAAGAAAGTATTCACTGAATTTGAAAACTACTCTCTGCTGTGGAACGCAGGTTTCTGCACAAAAATTTATCCTGATTCTGCAATGCAAACCTTACGGATTTTTTCTGATCTCAGTCTCGATCTCAGAAAACATAGTATGAATCTGCGGGACAACACAGTCCGAACATGGATATATGTAAAAGATGTAGATAACAATTACTCTGGAATGGTAAATGCCAGACGAGAACTGTTTAATATTGTCGGATTGACTTCTGATTTCCGTTATATCGCATCCACCGGTATTGAAGGCGGTGCAGTTGACCCCGGGTGTCTGGTGTCTGTCGACTCTCTGTCGATAGGAAAAATCCAGGAAGAGCAGATTGTACGGATGGAGGCTCTACAGAATCTTAATAGTACCATACAGTATGGTGTCACATTTGAACGCGGAACAAGGATCCGTTTTGGTGACAGATCTCATTTATACATTTCAGGGACCGCAAGTATCGATAATAAAGGTAATATTTTATATACCAGTGATGTTATAAAGCAGACAGAGCGCACAATCGAAAACATTAATGCTCTTTTGTCTCCTCATGGCGCATCATTAAAAGATATGCAGTACATGATTGTTTATTTGCGCAATCCTAAACATTTTCCATTAATTAAGGATCTGCTGGCTAAACTGATCCCGGATAATGTGGCTATTGTGCCGGTAGAGGGGCCGGTGTGCAGGCCTGGATGGCTTGTCGAAATGGAAGGTGTGGCTATCATTCCTGATGATACTGAATTTCCTCCATTTTTATGATATGTGATCTGTGCATCAATAAATGATATTGGTCTGAATCGGATATCAACCAAGATAATCAGAAATAAAAATAGAAGGAAAAGGCGGGTTTTTTTATGAATCTATTTAGTAAACAGCGTGTTAAAAGAAAAATGCTATTGATCTGCATATTGATTTTCTTTCCAATGGCATTTTCTGAATCTGAAAAAATCAACCGGGCCGATTTTTATGATGCCTCTGGTAATCATCTGATGTATGTGGAATTTGTTTATGATAGTAAAGGGAATAACACTGAACGGAATGTGTATATGAGTGATGGAGTTTTCAAACGCAGAACTGTTCTTATAAATAACTCAGCCGGCAATCGTGAAAAAGAAGTCTCTTACGATTTCAACAATGATACCAGTTTCGTGACTACATTTGGAAAAGATGGTGATAAAACCAAATTTACTGTTAGAGATCAGTTCCGGGTAGAGCAGTTTGGCGGTGATATTAGCTACAGCGGTTCCGGTGATAATTACGATTTTTTTCAAAAGGGTTCTTTGATAAATAAAATGAAGTACAGCGGAAAAAGAATCGAAGTGATGGACAAGTCTGGAGCTCTGGCATATTATGTGGAGTTGGATAATCCTCCGCCGCTAAAGATTCTTAACAGAAAAGTTTTGCCAAGCCAGATGTCTGTGCAACAGATAGGCAATAACCGCTTTGGGGTCCATTTAAAACTGAGTATGTCATCTATGGTTTCTTGTGAGTTGATCTCTCTTTCCGGAAAAAAAGTGGCAACATTGTTTTCCAAAAACATGGTTGCTGGTAAGATTTCTGAATCAGTCAATTTAAGCTCTGTTGTGCCCGGATTGGCTGGAGGAGTTTACATACTCGATATGTCAATAGATGGAAAGAGAATTTACAGAGATAAAATTCTGGTTAACAGTACTGGAAAGGGGTTCTAAATTATGAGAAAGGAAAAAAGAACCACTATCTTATTTTTAGTTCCGCTGTTATATGCAATTGGCCATTCTTACGATGTTAATTCGGTGGTATCACCTAATTTTATTTTTGAAACACTTGCTCTCAATAAAGATATTGAAACTGCTGCATGGCCCAAATACAGTTCTCCTACAGCTCTGGTTCCTTCTAATAACCGGGAAAAACTGTATGTTGCAGAGCAGACTGCCAAGACAGTTGCAATCATTGATGTAGAAAGCAAGAAAGTTGAAAAAAAGATTCAGCTCCCCAATGAAGTAACAGGTATCGCTGTATCCCCTGATGATACCAGGCTTTACGCAACCTGCTCTTCTGAGTTATGGCCAAATGGCATTGTTGCTGTGGTGGATATCGCTTCAGGTAAAGTTACCGGTAGAATAGGAGTTGGCCATGGCGCCCGTTCTCCAAATATCTCACCCGATGGAAATACTCTTTATGTCTGCAATATGTTTGATAATGACATTTCTGTGGTGGATTTGGTATCAAAAAAGGAGAAGAAAAAAATAAAAGTTATTAGAGAACCTGTTTCTTCAGCGATTACACCAGATGGAAAAACACTGGTAGTGGCCAATTCTCTTCCACATGAAATTGCTACCGACTCTCTGACAATTACTAACAAGGTCCAGTTGATAAATACCGCTGATGGAAAAGTGAGTAAAACAATACCATTGACCATTGGAAGTCATTCGGCTTTTGGTGTTACTGTAGATCCCAGTGGCAAATATGCTCTGGTTACTCATCTCATAGGTATGTTTAATCATGAAGCAACAAAGGTGGGTAATGGCTGGATACATACTAACAATCTGGCACTTATAGACATTGAGGAAAAGGCGATTGTAAATGATGTGTCATTAGATGCTCCTGAGATAGGGGCCGCTAATCCCTTTGGAGTAAAAATATCAGACGATGGCAAGTACGGGGCAGTGGCTCTGTCAGGAAGTAATGAACTATTCGTTTTTGACTTTCCTAAATTTGTGGAAGTGGTTAAAAATGCCAAAGGGAGCCTTTCTGCATCTTTCACTACCTTCGCCGATGTAGATGACAAGAAGATCAGGGTAGATGGAAAAGCACCCAGAGCTGTTACCATAATTGATGATCTGATATATATCGCAGGTTATTTCTCTGATACGGTGTTGACCTACAGTCTTGACACAAAAACCAGTGCAGCAGGAAGAAAGATACAGGACATAATAGTACTACAGGAATCACCCAGACCACTTACTTCTCATAGAATGGGTGAGTATCGTTTTTTTGATGCCAGTCTATGTGAAGGAACATGGCAATCCTGTCATTCATGCCATCCCTTTGGCAGACCGGATGGCTTGAACTGGATATTAAACAACAGCCAGAAGACGCCCAAGAATGCAAAAACTATGTTATATGCCTGGTGGACTCCGAGAACTGGTTGGGCAGGGAAAAGAGATAATGCCTATTCTTCGGTTCGTTTTGGGATAAAAGAAGAATTATTTATGAAAGTGGTTGATGAAAGATTGGCCGTTAGCATCGATTCTTTTCTGGTCAGAATGAAACCGGTTCCCAGTCCTTATCTGGTTAAAGGGAAATTAAGCGAAAAGGCAAAGAAAGGGAGAGAAATCTATTACAACAGGAGTAAAGTTAATTGTATAGTTTGTCATCCTGCACCCCTTTTTACCGATTTAAAATTTAACGCCGTTAACTTCCCTGATCCCTGGGATGCTACCAGAGAGTGGGATACACCACCTTTGCACGAGAGCTGGAGAACTGCACCTTATAATCATATCGGGTCTTCTGAGACTATAGAGGAATGTATTGTGGCTCCTGGACATTCGAATATAAGAAAACCAGATGGAACACCAAATCTTACCGCTGAAGAAATTGAATGCCTGGTAGAATATGTATTATCACTTTGAACAATAGATCACAATTTAATTGAAAAAGGATTTTTTAAAGGAAAGGTATAATATGTGTAGTCATAGATGCAGAATCGGTATTCTGACCTTAGTTTTAACAGCCCTTTCGGTTGCAGCGATAGATAATTCCAATCTTAAAATTTCCGGATGGGGGTTTTTAACTTATGGGAATTTTGTTAAATCCAGTGTTCAAAAAGGAACTAAAGATTACAACCTGGAAGGTCCGTATGCCGATTTTGATGCTGGTTTGAAGACAGAATTCTCTTTTGGAAAATATGGTAAAGGACGGTTTCATTTTGGCCTGGCGACTGCCTTTATGGCCGATGATGATGGTGATGAAAATGTGGAAATGAAAAGAAGACGATGTGTACCATATCTTATCGATGCTGCAATTGAGTTCAGGTTAAAAATCGGGAATAATACTTTCTTCACCGAATTCGGGTGGCTTCCGGTAAAATATAACCCTCAGGCACGAAATCTGGGAGAGTATCTTTTCAGAAGTAATTGCTATCCAAATGTGGTAGTTTCAGGGTTTGAACTGGCAGACAAAGAAAAGCTCATTGGGTGGCATGGAATGTATCAGAACTATTTTACCGAAAAATCGTGGGTAAAAGGCGATGCTTTTTATAATGTTGAAATGGGATTCTATCCTCTTTATAATATTTCGCAGTCCTATATTTTAAGTGTAAATCTGGGCGGATTTATCGAATTGGGTGCAGGAATATACCATAATATGATATCGGTTGATGATAAAAAGGTAAAACCAGGTGTTGATGAGCAAAGATATCCCAGAGATGTTTATCAGAAATTTTCATATGTTGGATATATTGGTCCAAATAACGATACCATTCTATATTCTTTTAAGGGTGCAAAAGCTATGGGAAGAGTTACTTTGGATCCAAAGGCATTTTTTAACCTGCCGGTTTTTGGCAGTGAAGATCTGAAAATTTATGGTGAAATGGCTATTCTTGGTCTTAAAAATTATCCTTACTGGTATGATGAAATAAAGGACCGCATGCCTCTGATGTTTGGTTTCAATTTTCCTACATTTAAAATTCTGGATGTATTATCTATGGAGTTTCAATACTGGACTTATCCTTGGTGGAACTCTGCTGAAAATATCTGGAAATACAGTTCACCGGTTCCATATTGTGGTGACCTGGAAATGCCTTCCTTCGAACTGGCTGATAAATTGCGAAAACATAATGATGACTGGAGATGGTCGGTGTATGCATCCAGAAAAATTGCAGAAAGAATTAGAATCAGTGTTCAGTTCGCTAGCGATAATATGTCCAAAACTGCCTGGAGTCCTCCCCCACCAACTTATTCTAGATATACTGAGATTATGACCAGCAAAAGAGAATGGTACTGGGTGAGCAGAATACAATTTTACCTATAAATGAAAAGGAGTTTCAGAAATCAGAAAGATTACTGGATATAAATTATGAAGTTTATTAAAAATCTGATCAAAACGGCAGCTTCGTTGAAGCTGACCGTTTTTTGTCTTTTAGTTATCTGCATACTGGTGACCTGGGGTACTTTTTATCAGGTCGATTTCGGTATCTATGCCGCGCAAAAGAGGTTCTTCGATTCCTGGTTTTTTTTGATCGCGGGTCTGATCCCTTTTCCGGCTCTTAAATCAGTTATAGTAGTACTTGCCTTGAACCTGCTTGTATCGGGCGCATGCAGATTTTCTTTACGGGTGGAAAAGTTCGGCGTTTTTCTGATGCATATCGGCACTGTTGCGCTCATTACCGGAACAGCTTTTTCTTCCTTTCTAATCAACGAGTCTATGCTTTCCCTTTTTGAGGGTGAAAAGTCCAATGTCTCGATAAAACCGTCTGAATGGGAAATCGCTTTCTTTAAAAAGGAAAATGGTAATTTAACCAATGCTGGTTTCCATAACATTGATCACCTTAAACCAGGGTCTACTATTCCTTTTTTTAGAGATGATATTTCTATCTCAGTTGAACAGATCTACCAGAATTGTGAAGCTTACGGGACCTCTCCTCACAAAATCGAATCCTTAAAACCCATAGAGATTGAACACAGCCGAGATAAAAATATTCCTGGACTGATACTTTCAGTTTCCGGGAAAGATGCTACGGGGTTGGTTAATTCCAGGGCTTTTATTTATGGTGGTGCAGGAGTTCCGGCCCATTGTTTAATTGGAAGCGATACTTTACTCATTTCTCTTCAGCCGGGCCATTTTAAACTTCCTGTCGAAATAGAGCTGATCAAATTCACCAAAGAAGAACATCCGGGAACTGAAACCGCAAAAAGTTACAGCAGTCGCGTCAGAGTCAGCGGGCCTGAATTGAATAGAGAAGTTGTGATATCGATGAACAGGCCGTTTCGATATAAATCCTTTACTTTTTATCAGACCAGCTATTCTATGCAACATGGCCGTACTGCATCAACTCTGTCGGTTGTGGAAAACCCGGTTCGATTCGTCCCGTACCTGACCGGCATAATTATAATGCTGGGGTTACTGTATCATTTTATCTGCAAATTCGCAGTAAGCGGTTTTAAGGTCAAAGAAAATAGTATCTTCAACAAGAAAAGAAATCATAGAGAAATGAGGAGCAACAAAGCTATAACTTCTTTTACAACTATCTTTTCGATAATTCTTGTTTGGTTCTGTTCGAACCTGATGGCTTCAAACGGAAGCAATGAGGTTTCTGTCGAAGCGCTTGGAAGAGTAATTGTACTGGAGGAGGGGCGGAAAAAACCTCTTGACACCTATGCAAGAAACAAGCTGATCCAATTTTCCGGAAAAAAGAAGATCAGTGGTTCAACTGCATTGCAGTGGCTGTCTCGCGTGTTATTAAACCCCGATGCTGCCAATGATGACCTGATATTTTTGATCAACAACCCTGAAGTAGCCGATGCACTGGGCATTACTCCGAGAGCAAAACGGCGTTACAGCTTTTTTGAATTGTATAATGCCAGCCAGAAGCTTAGTCAGTTGGCCAGCGAAGCAATGAAGAAAGATAGGGAGAACTGGACTGCGTTTGACAGAGAGATCATCAATACCGAACGCAATCTGGACGAATTTTTTCTTTTAAGATCTGCTTTCAGTTTTCTTGAACCTACGCCGTATCTGCAAATAAGCGACTCATCGCTTTCACAAATGTTGAGACTTCCGTTAAACAAACCAGTCTCATATTTTGAACTGTTAAGCAGAGCCGAATCCATTTCTGAAGAGATAAAATTGATTCAGCAGAAAGGAATAGACAGTCTCAGTCAGGAAGATCAGGCAGTAGTGGATTTAGCCAGAAGAATGTACGATATGGAGAAATCCCTGGATAATCCGCCTCCACATCTTATCCCTGATACAAGAAACAGTGAGGGCAAATGGCTAAGTTTATGGGGATTGGTAAATCAGTATAAATCCAGATCCTTGAAGCAGAATGCGATGATGTCTCTGATTCAGATAAGAGAAGCGTACCTTGAAAGGGACCAGAAAAGATTTGATGAGTCGGTTTTACAGTTCAATAATCTTGTCAGGCAGCAGGTTTCGGCTAAGGAAAGACTGCCGGATCCAACACTTGAGCTTTTTTACAATAAACTGAATCCATTTCTTTGTTCAAAGATTTTATACGGTCTTGCTGCTCTGATCTCATTATTGTCAATGGCTCTGCTGTGGAAAAAAGTATATACTGCCGGATATTTCCTTGTAATAGCCGGTATGGTATTGCATACTGGCGGAATCATTTTGCGGATGATTATCATGTCTCATCCTCCGGTAACCAACCTGTATGAGACATTCATCTTTACAGCCTGGGCTGCAGTAATAATCGGAATAGTACTTGAATGGCTCAGAATTGGATCGATTGGAACGATAACTGCTGCTATCACCGGATTTCTCTTTATTCATATTGCCGGAAAGTATGCAGGTGATGGTGATACGATGGGGATGCTTATCGCTGTACTGAATTCTTCATTCTGGTTGACAACTCATATAGTGACCATCTCTCTGGGATATGCAGGATATATAGGTGCAGGGTTGATCGGACACATTTATCTGATTCATAAGATGATTAAATCGAATGACACATTGCAATTGCAGACAATTTCCAAGGCGATAAAAGGAATTTTCTATTTTGGACTGTTATTCACTGTAATGGGAACCATGTTTGGAGGAATGTGGGCTGATCAGGCCTGGGGAAGATTCTGGGGATGGGATCCCAAGGAAAACGGTGCTTTACTGCTTATATTGTGGGGGCTGATTGTGATTCATGCAAAGCGGGGGGGCATGATTAATAATACCGGGTATGCGATGGGTGCGGTGATCGGGACCGTTCTGGTAATGAGTGTCTGGATAGGTGTGAATCTTCTGGGAGTAGGGATGCATACTTACGGGTTTACCTCCTCTGGAGCGATGGCTCTGATGATTTATATCGGTACAGAAATTGTGTTTCTGACTGTATGCGCGATTGTGCTTTACAGGAAAAAGCCACAAACCATAATTTCAAGATAGTTTTCATTACAGAAGTGTCCGCCTTAAAATTTACCAGGCCTCCTTAGCTGTATGCTACGGAGATGCGGGCGGACTTTTCATTTTTATTTTTTGTTTTTCAAGTGCTCAAATTTGACTCAAGAGTAAGAAGCACAGCGCACGCAGAGTCCGCTAAGTAAACGCTTCGCGTTTTTTATTCCCAAAAATCTTTCATCTTGTTTTTAATGTCGGTGTGGAGCTGAACCGGATTGGCAGACTGTTCCTGTTCGATTTCCACGGGAGTTACTTTTTCCATCGTTTTCAGTACTTCGGGGGAGAAAAAACGGCAGCATTGAGAATAACTGTGCCGGTCTGAAAAGCCCGTCGGGC
>CAYPMS010000057.1:0-22076 GCA_964411655.1 uncultured Fibrobacter sp. | reverse complement strand
CCTCATCTTTTTTTTCTATGGTTGCCTGACCTTCTGCAATCATAAAACCGGATACAAAAATATCATCGTTTTCTCCGCTACCAACAGTCATGTAGGCCTTGTCCAAACGGTAAACTACGTGCTTATTGGTTTCGATAAGCACTGCCCCCCCTTCTTTCTCCTCTTTGGATTCCATTAGTGCGACTGGTTGGGTATGCTGGGGAGCGGGTGGGACTTTCGTTTCAGCCATCACAACATTATAGTTTGTATTATGGCCTGATACCGGATTATCTATATAATAAGTACCTGTTATTTGCTCTGATGAACTGTTAGAACCTCGGAAGCCTGTTTCCTCATATAGAATAGTATATTTCCCAATGGTAATCTTGTCACCGCTGCTCAGATAAATCTTCTTTATCCTTTTTCCATTTACGAATGTACCATTAAGAGAATTCAGATCACAAAGCACATACTTTCTATCTGCGTCTTCCTCTATTTTGGCATGACGTCTTGAAACCCCCATATTAGCAATAGATATAGTATTTTCAGGAAGCCGTCCAATGCTGACTACTGGTTCGTCCAACTCATAGGTTTTAAGCGGTTCACCATTGTAAAAAACTACAAATTTTGCCATATTTAATCTCTAAAATGAAGCCGTAGCATAAAAATATACTTAGAATTTCCACTAATCGCAATATCAACTGTTATGATACTGATCTGAGAAACTTAAGTCCCGCAATCATTTCTATAAAATATCCACCCGCTCTTATAAAAACAAGCATTAATTGCGCTATGATAGGTTCAGGATATATCTTTTTTAAAATTTAATCTAATTCTACAACTTATATACCCGGAGATAATCTCTGACATGCCAAACGTTTTTGTTAAAATCCTCCTCACTCGGGCGTTTAAGTTTAGTATTGTGATTTTTTTACTTGTCACCTCATTTTTCACTCCCTCTCATGCTGCTCCAGATCAAAACGGTACAGTTATTCCACTTTTTCAGAAAAAAAATGCTCTTTCTCAGTCTTTGGATTCCCTGGATCTGCTTAAACAGAATAAAAAACGAGAAGGCCGCCCTCTTTCTGAAATTGAACTTAAGCAAAAACAACTTATTGATTCCCTGCAATTAATACGTAAAATAATTCAAGCAGACATCGCAGCCACATCCAAGCCTTCCGATAATAAATATGAGTTTCCCCTTTTTAGATTTCTGAACTTGTCTGATATGGCTATAATTATAGTGGCTATTACCATACTGTTTACAGGTATCTTATTATTATTAGGAACAATAAGAAATGCTCTTTTTCGTGCTCCTGAAAAAATCAGCAGCAATAAACCTGCAAACCTGGGAAATCTTCCTTTAAATCTCTCAAAAAGCCTTTTGTCTGGCGAGTCATCAGATCCCTTTGATACAACAAAATCACAGGAAATGATTAAAGATCAAACTCATTTTAAATACAATGAAAATAAAACAGACCACCCGGATGATAAAAATGATGGTGAACTGGAAACCAAAATTATAAAAGCCGCCTCAGAAGGAATGAGTATCCAGGAAATGTCGCGACTTTTTCATCTTAGTTCTGATCATATCACCCTGATTCTTAGACTTGCCGAGTCCGGAAAGAAATAAGAACACTTTCTATTAACCTAAATTCCGCAGTTGAGGTGGATGCAGATATACATAACTTATTGAGATGACAAGCTTTGAACGCGGTGCAGGCCTTATCTACACGGTGATAAGGTCAAACCGCGTGAATGCCTTAGCGCTCAATAAGTTACGCATATGCGCCGCGTTCAACTGCGGATTTTAGGTTTAATACTTCAGGTGTTCATTCTGTTGGAAACTCCCCATTGCTTTCTAACAGCTTTTCAGGCATAATTAGTATTATCCGATCTAATGACAGTTTTCAGCAAATGATTCGCACGGATAAGTAATGATATTCAGCCCTATTTTGAATTTTTCAGAACTAAAAAAGCATACTACAGTAACAAGACATTCAGGAACCGGTACTGTTCTGCTTGATCCGCAATCAAAAACTGTATCCATCAAAACAGGATCAGGACTGATAACTGCTAAATACCTGGGTACGGACCTTCATTCCGGAGATTCAATTCGTTACACTCTATTAAATGATATTTTACTGATTGAAAAAATCCAGGTGCCAGATCCAACAGACCACACAGACTGTTTTATCAGACAAAAACCCACCGATCTTAATAGATTAACCCAACAAATTGATTCTTTGCTAATCGGGCTCTCCCAGGCTGTTTCCAGTGAAAAAACAAAGCAGGATCTTTTTTCTGTTCTTGAATTCCTTGCTGGGCTATCTGCGAAAATCGATCCTGTACTTGTACAAAATATCAGCTTCATTCTGCAGACAAATGGTGAACTGAATTCTGATTCTTCTGAAAAACTGAAAGACCTGCTTTTGCAAATAAAACAGTTTATCTCAAATAATACATCAGGTCTGTCAAAATATATTGAACTGCCTATCCCGAACCTCCCGGAAGATATTTACAAATTCGAAGCATTGGAGGATTTATTAAGTTCCCACCAACTATCGAAAGATATATTATCCGAAACTGTTACTCTGGCAAAAAGCCACGGTTGGCAGTACATTAGAATAATCCCTTGTGGTGATACAACTATAGCTTCAATGATCAGCACAGATGACCTCCAACAGGAATTAAAGTCTCTGATCTGTAATTTTAACAGCTATCAGATGCAATCTGTTCCAGTCAGTTCTTTGCAAACCATAATAGAATGTCGAAATCAGCTTAACCTTCGATTATTAAACACAATTGATGCACTTTTAGCCAATATGCAAAACTGTTCCCTTCCTAAACGTTCAGGATCACAGTCGGTTCAGCATTCAAATTTTACACAATGGCTTCTGACAACGATTGATAACCAGTCCATTTTACCCGAAATGGTAAACCGATATCCATCAACTGCAACCTCCATAATATCCGCGATAAAAGAACACCCCTCTATTTTCCCTGCTGCAGAAAACTTTGCAATAACAGATGAATTACTTAGCACTATTAATAAAAAAGAGGATTTAATTCCAATAATCTTCGAGCGGCTTGGATTTAATTTCGAACATAAATTATCAGAACCGGGATTTGATCTGAGAGAGAAAAACAGTCTGAAAAAAATTATTCTTGGTAAAATTATTAACTTTTCAATAAATCACACTTTACCTGCAGCTTCAGAAACAACCGACCTTCCCAAATTTCAATCAGGATTATCTCTGTTTTTAGATAACGTTCATAACGAATTTTCTGCAATTCTGAAAAATCTCTCTGTAAGTGATCAATCTGGTCTGGAAACAAAAGGAATCGTTCAGGCATTGCATGAATCATTAGCTCAGATGGACCTTCTGAGGAAAAATTATTTTCAGTCAGATCTTCAGGGAACAGGTACAGAGAATGAGATTGGAAATGCTCTTCAGGATAACTTTAACAATAAATTGAACGCACTGCTTTCTGATTTGGTAATAAAAATTAAGTTACTTCGGAACACTCTTAAAATTTCTGAAGAAAGCAGTTCATCAGTTCTATCTGATCAGATATTAAAGTTCAGCCAAAAACTCAATGAATTTCTTGAGAACCCTGCGATAGATAATAAAGATCTTCGCAATGTCAATTTTGATCAACAGGGTATTTCTTTTACAAGAGATACCAAGGAAAGTGATAATCAACCAAAACCAATTTTCAATGAGAAGGCAACACTCAAGGATTTATCCATTTCCAGCCAGTTATCTAAACCTCCTTTAAACTCTCTTCTGAACCGTCTTGAGTCACTGCAGTTATTGAGTAGACCCGTTTCTACATCCGATGGAACCCAGCAGGTCCTGGCTCTTCCCATGAATGTAGGTGGCGAATGGACAGAAGTAAATATTCGCCTGGTGAAAAAAAGAAACGGTTCCAGAAAAAAAGTTAATAAGAGTTTCTTTAAAGTTGAGCTAAATGTAGCCCCGTCAAAGTTGGGTGCAATAAGTGTTCAGATGGAATATGAATTAAAAAAGCGATTCAAGCTGAGGATCAGCTTTGACAAGAATCAAACTCTGGAATGGTTTTCGAAAAACAGGGACTCTTTAGGTAAATCATTATGCAACCTTGGTCTTCCACTGGTTGATTTTCAGTTGCAGCCAGAAAGAAAGAAACCATGTGAAGCTGAAACCGCTAAATTATCTAATGCCGTTTTTGATATAAAAGTTTGATTTAAAATGAAAAAAAAAGAAAAGGAAAGAGCAGTCGCTTTAAGGTATGATGAGCATAAGGAAAGTGCTCCTCGTGTTATTGCTAAAGGTGAGGGGCACATTGCGCAAAAAATTAAACAGATTGCTCAGGAAAATAACATACCTGTTCACCAGGATGCCACTCTTATCGAATTGCTGGCACAGGTAAATATCGATTATGAAATTCCTCCCGAACTCTATGCTGCTGTTGCAGAAGTGCTTTGCTGGATTTATCGGGCTAACAATGCTATAAAGGAGGATTTTCTAAAATGAGATTATTGATATTAATGACACTGGTTATTTTGCCGTTTTCCTCCTTAGCCAAATGGAATGTGGCTTTTATCGGACTCTCAGGAAACGGAGCTCCTTCACTGGAAAAAGGATATGAGAATCTACTAAGAGAGAAACTGCTGGTGGAATCTGATCTTATAGCCAAAGACTATCTTGAGTGCCAGAAATTTCGTAGAGTGATCAGATTCGATGACTATGCTGCAGTTCCTATAAACTATCTTGAAAATCTGGTACGTTTTGCTGATGATTCAATGCTTGTGGTGTGGGGAACGGTTAAAAATTTCCAACTCAATTACCAGCAGAAAAAGCTTTTTTCCACTGAAATCAAAGGTGAATTGCAGATCGGCTTGAATATTTACAGCCTTTTTAAAAAGAAATTTCTGTATATAGGAGATGTCTCTGCTGTTATTTATAAACCCAAGGGTATTGGATTCTTTAAATCCAAACAGCCCATTTCTGCAAAAGATCGGTCAGAACTGATAACTTTGTTACAAAGCAAAGCTGTCGCTAACTCCTGCAGTACAATTTCTGCAGTGATAAAAGCTGAAAAACCAGAGATGACAAATGCGATCTACTCCAACGAAGTGACAAATAAAGTCCCATCGATTTCCGACGTTTTCTCCATTCCCAGTGCAGAACCGGCTCCGATTGAAAGCACAACTGCGAAGAAGAAAGTGATAGATACCTTAAAAACTGGAAAGGAGACTGAGAGGTGAAATATAAAAAGGCTATTTTTTCTCAATTTTTAGAAACACTTTCAAAAACAGGTGATACATATATATATTTATTAACTTTAAAGGACACAAGGAGGAGCAATGGCTGAGATTGGATCGTATAGAAACGTATTTGATGATGCCAATGAATTCAATAAACTTCATGATTTGATTCTGGGGGCAATCCAGGAATTCTCTAATTATCGTCAGGGCAATCTGACTTACGGAGAAATTATGTTTGTAATGGAATGTATCCTGGATAATCTAAGAAGCGGTTCTGAAAGAGATTCTCAGGCAAACGTGAAAATTAAAGGATTAAATGAAGCTCCTACTTTTACTACGCTTTTGTCGATTTCTTCCCGCTTAATCGAAACAATGGTTAAAAAGGGGATGATTACCACCGTTGAAGAATCTTATATTCTTCATGGTGAAGAGTAGAACAGGTACTACAGGGGAAGGCACTGGTATTTTAAGATGAACATAGAGTTTCCTTATAAATTCGAACTCTCATTTCCAGGAGATATAGAATACATACCTGCAATCCGGAAATTTGTCTCAGAAGTATTGCTGGTATCACAGTTCAGTCCTAAGTTCGCCTATCGTTCTGAGATTATCGTTGATGAAATTTGTAATAATGCAGTTAACTATGGTTGCAAGACAGAAGATGCAAGGATTGATCTGATCTGTAATATCTATGAAGATGGGATTGATTTTACCATAAAAGACCCTGGTGGCGATAATTATCATATTGAAAGATTGAAAAAAGCCCTTAGTGTTGAATCGAATGAGAAATCGGACAAGGGACTGGGACTGGAGATTGTGCGTATGCTTTCAGAGAGTCTTAATGTGGTTATAGATGAACAGAATCTTACTTCGGTGCGCATTGTACGAAAGCGCGAAGATATTTCTCAAAACAATTAGCCCTTCTTCCCATCGAAAGGATTAAAATGATTGTAGATATAAAGGAAGTAGCGGCAACACCGGAAGCAGTAATACTTCAATTTTCCGGAGAATTGGATTTTGAAAGTATCAAATCTCTTGTTGACGCTTTTAAAAAAATCGATACAAATAAAAGAAAGTATGCTATTGCAGAAGTTGGAAATGTCAGTATGATCTCTTCTGCTGCAATGGGTGAATTTATGGGATTCAGGAAAACACTCCTGGAAAAAGATGGTGATCTGGTATTTGCTGCAATGAACATGGATATTAGAGCAAAATTCAGTTCCATGGGAGCTACAAAAATTTTCCGAATCTTCAATGATGTCCGTTCAGCTCTAAATGCTTTCAAATGGCAACAAGGTCTTTCTCCGGAAGTCATCGAACTAACATTTCCAGCCAATCTTCATCTGGTCCCTCCGGTTAGGCAACTGGCCAGCAGAATTGCAAAACAAAAAGGCTATGGCAATAAGGATTCATTCCGCATTGAAACAATCATAGATGAAATCTGCAACAATGCTGTTGAACACGGTAAGCAGGGCAAAGATCAGAGTATCAGTGTTAAAATCGGCATCGATCAGAAACAGATCGAATTTGACGTGATAAACACCAGCGATCCTGACAAACTGGAAACTCTTAAAGCACTCCTTAAACCAATGCATGAAAAAGAAATCCGCTCTGAAGAGAAACGTGGAAGAGGTTTGTCTTTGATTAAAATGCTCAGTGATGAATTATCGGTCAATTGCTCTGAAAAGGGAACAGTTGTACATGTAAAAAAGGTACGAGAGGAAAAAAATGGAATCTCAAATTGAACTTGTTTATGAAGATATACGCGGTAAAGACAAAGCAAAACTAATTAAATTCATTGGTGATCTTGATGCGACCAATGTAGAGACCGTTTTAGAAAAAATCTGTAACCTCTTTAACGAGGGCATCTACACCGTTGTTGCTGATTTTAAGAAACTCCGTTACGTGAACAGTACCGGACTGGGAATTTTATTGCACTTTAGTAAATCCGCCCGGGAAAAAGGTGGATGCTTCAAAATTGCCAATATTAACGAAAACGTTTATGAAATTATAGAGATAATCGGCGCTACCTCATTACTGGAAATCTACGATGAAGTCGATGAGGCTGTAGCCGCTCTTAACTAAAAACCAGCTTGTTTTTCAGAGGTCTTCTATGAAAAAATTTTCTTTTTTGATTTTTCTTCCTTTGCTTGTTCTGTGCTCAAAACATGACAAAAAAGATGTCCTGGCCACTATCGGTAAAACTTCTATTGACCGTAATGATTATGAGTTTTTCGCAAAGGCCCGCAAATACTATCCCACAGAATTCTGTGAGGAATTTCCGGCTTTCCGCAATACAATATCTCATCTGGTAGAAACCCAGGCAATGTTTCAGAAAGCCAGCAGTTCTCTTAAAAACTCCATCAAAAACAGCAAAGACTGGCAATGGAAAAAGAACTTTTACAGTGCACAGATCTTCATGATGGAAAATCTTATCCCTAATATGGGAGCAACTGAAGACCAGATAAATAAATATTATGATAAGCATAAAGAATCCTTCAAAAAAACAGTAAAAGTGGATTCTACCCGTGATTCATCATTTTATCAACCACTTAACGAAGTAAAAGACACAATCGTTCAGATACTTTTCACCGAAAAATTCCCCCCGGATTCTGCTTTTATAAGTAAAATCGACAAAGAAGACTCAGCCAGAATCAACAATTTCTGGTTTTCTTCCAATAAGAGGAATGCTCCAGACTTCTTTATGAAAGAATTCTTCAGGGAAAAATTTCAGAAAGCCTATCCTGATTCCATAAACGAAATTTATGGCGACAACAAAATAATTACTCCAGAAGACAGAGAAGTCATTCTTTCCTGGATCAGGCCCGAATACAGACAGCAATATGAAAATGATAAAGGTACCAAAAGGCTTGTAGAATTCCTCCTTCAGTGGAAATTGTTCTCTGAAAAGGCCAACCAGTTTGCATTTACCTCATCACCAGAATTTAAAAATGTGATGAATTGGGCCTGGAAAATAGAAGTCGTAAACGAATTCGTTAAAAAAGAAATCTTACCACAGGCAGACAAAGGTCTGTCCATAGACACCTCTATTGTACCTTATCTTATTTACGATGAATCTAATTCTGTGGTGGCAAAGATTGACTCTTCTACACTCAGTAACAAGATCTCCTCCTTGCTTTCTATTCAGAAAAAACTCAAAGTGGATAGCCTTATACATGAAATCAGAAAAGAACAGCAGGTCAAATTCCTGCAAAACGATCTAAAAGACAATATGGATCAGGATCCCATAGTCCTTCTGAAACAGGCCGATTCTCTCAGAGATACAGGTGCTGTTGAAGAAGCGGAAAAGCTATATCTTACATTAGCACATGATTTCAAATTCTACCCTGAAGGTAAAAATGCCCAATATGAGCTGGCAAAGCTCCAGACAGAACGTCAGGCCTATTCCAGCGCAATAGAAAATTACAGAAACTTTCTTCTTTCTTGTCCCGATCCAAAAAAGAAAAGCATTACTTTCTTTATGATCGGTTTCATATATGATGAATACATGGATAAGTCAGAACTGGCAGAAGTCAATTATAAATGGGTCTTGAAAAATGATCCGGAGTGTGAGCTTGCTGATGATGCCGAATTTATGATGTTACATCTGGGCGAACCAATGAACAGTGTTGAGGAACTGCAGGCTCAAACCATGAGACAGAATCGCAAAGTAGATTCTTTTGAAGAAGCAGCCTTACAGGAAGCAATCTCTACCGATTCGACTGAATCCCTTGCTAAAAAGTAATCAGATTCATTGATGACTGATTTCTTGTGAAGTAATCTTTTGGATTACTTCACAAGTACTATACGCACTCAGAATTCCATCTGTGAAAAATTCATATCTTCCTTATTTATCTGAGATCTACATTCCGGAAAGCAAAGTTCTCTAAACCTGCATTGCTTACACAAAACCGGCGAAGGGTTTTTGGGAAATGCCTCGATCTCTAAAGGAATATTCTGTTCCACATCTTTGCAAAATGCATACATCTGCCGGGTTTGCATTCTGATTGTTTCAAAAAAACTCTCCAGTTCTTCAGAACCGATTTTAATCTCAAACTCTTCATATTGCGGATATAGATAGACTATCTTGGGAAAAATTCTATCCCAGCGAATGTTGAAGTTTTTATTTGCTGCAGCAGCATAACCTATCAGCTGAGATCTGTGTTTTACTTCATCTTTTGAACCGGTTTTCCAGTCCAGTATATAAACATCTTCTTTCACCGGTAATAAGAAATCCATCTTGCAGTAAGCTTTTAAACCGCTAAGCCTTGTCTCACCAAACCCCGATGGTTCTATCATCCAATTTTTCCTGTCTACCATCGCCACCATATAAATCCAATTATAACAGGGACTTTGAATGAAATTTTTCAGGCAGCATTCAATTTTTTGGCAGGCGTTTTCTTTGTCGATTTCACTGCAATAGCCATAGTAAACTTCCAGAAAAGATTTCTCTGAGAAATATCTGTTAGCAAGGTCTCTGGCGTATTTAAAAAAACGGCTCTCATCGATATCTGTATCACTTTTTTGAAGTCTTTTCAGAAATGCTTCCAGAATATCATGAACCACATTTCCGACTTCAAGAGGTACTGAGGTCAGTTCACGTAACTGGGTCATCTTGTAATGAGGAACATTTTTTACTGCTTTGGGATAGTAAGTATAATAATATTGCCTCTTACACTTGTCGAATACTTCATATCTGGAAATCGACCACCCCAGAACAGAACTGAACGGATAATTTTCGTATGATAATTGCATGAAAACCCCTGGTAATGGTTTATATAGTAAAATAGTATTTTTCAGGTTTAAATCTTGAATCCATAAGTAACGGTAATTTTTTGATTATAATTTCGAAGCAGGAATTCTACATTTAACAGGAGCCGCTCACGCACGTAATCAGTTGGAAAATTTTAAAAGTTACAGGTTTGAAATATCAGAAAGAGATTCTGAAAATCATAAGAATGAACATTTAAAAATAAATGAGAATAATTTCACCAGACATAGAATCGGATTCTCAGATTCAAGATCATTATCGACCATAAAAAGTGAGTCTGTCGATTTGGTGGTGACCTCTCCCCCATATCCTATGATCGAAATATGGGATAGCCTTTTTGCTTCATTAAATCCGGAGATTGGAGATGCTCTTGAAAGATTTGATGGTTCCAGGGCATTTGATCTGATGAATCAGGAACTTGCTAAAATTTGGGCTGAGCTTGCAGAGTCGTAAAGAAATGCGGATTTATATTGTCAATGTAGAGACGCCACCTGAAAAACTGGTGAACAATTCCAATTGTACCCAAATTATTCCGGAATAACATCTGATTTTATTGCACTGGAGTTTCAAACGCTTTGGTTTCCCTATAATAACTAACCATGAAACAGAGCTGGGAGAAAACGGTCGAAGGATTCAAAACTTAAGCTTTATAAATAATATATATAAAAGGTTGAAAAAATGATGTACTTTAACTAATTTTACAGATTTCTTTCCCTGCATAAAAGAAGCAGGTAAAATTTCTGCAATCAATTAAATATTTTAAATATTTATACGTATATAGCACAGAACTATGCAGATAATACTCTATTGCCTGATTCCTGTTATTAGTGCATTTATTGGATGGATCACCAATTACTTCGCAGTTAAGATGATTTTCAGGCCTCGAAGAGAGATCAATATCCTGGGACTGCATATAATTGGGCTCATACCGAAACGGAAAATGGATCTTGCTGCAAAGATTGCACAGACCGTCGAAACGGAGTTAATATCTCACCGGGATATCAGGGCAATTATTCAGACAGAAGAATTTCATCTCCAGATTGGCAGTGTGATTAAGAAAAAAATAGACAGTCTGATTCAAAGCAGGCTGGCTTCTAATCCACTGATATCCATGTTTATTACACCTGAGATAATTGCAAAACTATCAGATACCCTGATGGATGAATTAAACAGGGAAATTCCTGGAGTAATTGACACTCTGTTTCAGAATGTGGAATCCAGAATCAACTTTCAAAACATAATAAAGAAAAAAATAGAAGGTTTTGATTTAATTAAACTTGAATCCATCATCTATTCTATTGCTTCAAAAGAACTCAAAGCTATAGAGATTTTCGGTGGTGTTCTGGGCTTTCTGGTGGGACTTGTACAGTTAATAATCGTATCTGTGGGAGGTCTCAATGGATAAAGGTCCCATATTGACAATTTTCTCTTTACTGATATGCGCATTCTTTATCGAAACACATTCAACCGAACTCAAAACTGCTCTAAGCCGCACTCAAATAACAGTCGGCGATAAAATCAATCTTACCGTAAATGTCAATATCCCCAAAAAAGCAAAATTTACTCCTCCTGCACCTGAAGACAATTTTGGCAAACTGACAGTAAAAGGATGGGATCTTAAAAGAACAGAGCTTCAGAACTATGACAGCGTATCTGTTCAATATATTATCACCAGCTACATACCAGAGAACTGTACCATTCCACCTTTGAAATTTATAGTCGAAGATAGTTCGGCTACTGACACTCTGTATACCGAATACATGCCTTTGGAAATAATTTCGGTTATCGATTCTAATGATAGCACAATCGACATAAAAGATCTCCGTTCACAGCAGAATGCCGGCAATGCACCACTATGGTGGCTTTGGTTAATTATTACAGCTTTGTCGGTACTTGTGCTCACATATTTAGTTTTTTTAATCAAAAGACATCTTCGAAAAACGGAAAAATTACCACCTCCCAAACCCGCCTATGAAGAAGCAATCGAAGCTTTGGGAATTCTGCACGGAAAACGTTATCTTCAGCAGGGTTTAATCAGGGAGTATGTCTTTGAACTCTCAGAAATATTTAAAAGATATATAGGAAGAAGATTTCAGGTTAATGCCGAGGAATACACAGCTGAAGAGCTGATCGCCTGGCTGGGAGTTTCGGGTCTGGAAATGAAAATCCGACATCCAGTCGAATGGTTTTTCCGCACTGCCGATTTGGTAAAATTCGCTAAATTTACTCCTGATGATACCACAGTAGAGCGTTTCGGAAAGGAAGTGATGAATTTTCTGGAATTAACAAAACCTCAGCCATCCGAAACAAACGACTCCACTCAATCTGGGCAATCCTCGGAGAACCAGAATAAGTTGATTAATAATTTAAATACGGGTAAACATTCATGAGATTCAGAGATCCGGAATTCTTTCTTCTCTTTATTTTGTGGCTTCCTGTGATCTGGATTTACATCCGCAGGGAAAGAAAATATAAACCTGCAGTCACATTTTCTGATCTTTCCGCTATCAATAAAATTAAACCATCGTTTTTTGTCAAAACACGACACATTCTTATTCTTTTGCGACTTATCGGTATCGGACTTATTATTGTGGCACTGGCACGTCCCCAACAGGGCAGAACCGATGAAGAAGTAACTACAGAGGGAGTTGATATAATGCTGGTTTTAGATATTTCCGAAAGCATGCGTGCATTGGATTTCAAACCAGATAACCGGCTCACTGTTGCTAAAGCCACAATTCGTGATTTTATTAAAAAAAGGCAGTATGACCGGATCGGTATGGTCATTTTCGGAGCCCGCAGCTTTACCAAATGCCCTCTTACTCTTGATTATGCAGTTCTGGACCAGTTTATTGATAATATTACCTTTACCGATTTCAGTTCACAGACAGCTATAGGCACTGCTTTGGCAACAGCCGCAAACCGGCTCAAGGATTCACCTGCAAAAAGTAAGGTAATCATTCTTCTGACCGATGGAGCCAATAATGCTGGTGAAATACCACCTCTTACTGCAGCAAAAGCCGCAAGTGAACTGGGAATGAAAATATATACTATCGGAGTGGGCAGAGAAGGCCAGGTTCCAATCCCGGTTCAGATTAGAAACCCTTTTACAGGCGAAATAACTCAGCAAACACAGATGATGCAGTCTGATCTGGATGAAAAAACGTTGAAAGAGATTGCAGAGATCTCTAAAGGTACTTTTTTCCGTGCCCGAGATGTGGAAAGCCTGAAAAACATCTATGATCAGATAGACCAAATGGAAAAAACCGAAATAAAAACCAAAATCTTTACCTCCTATGAGGAGCGTTTTTATCCATGGTTATGGGCTGGATTTCTGGTTTTGATGTTGGAACTGATTTTACAGCATTCCCGTTTCAGACGTATTCCTTAGGATAAAATATGAAATTTGGAAATCCTGAATATTTCCTTTTATGGTTACTGCTGCCGGTATTGATCGGCTTTTTTATCTGGGCTTATCAGAGAAAGACTGCAGCCCTGAAACGCTTTGCATCACTCGAACTTATAAGAAAACTGACACCATCTGCAGGCCTTCCCCGTCAGATTCTTAAGTGGACTATGTTCTGCTTTTTCTTTTTCTTTATGGTATTTGCCCTTACCAGACCCAGATTTGGAGTAAAGATGGAGATGGTTGAAAGAAAAGGAATTGACGTTTTAGTTGCGCTGGATATCTCTCAAAGTATGCTTGCCGAAGATATTACACCTAACAGAATCGAAAGAGCAAAACATGAGATCTCTAAATTCATTGACATGCTTAACGGAGACCGCATAGGACTTGTGGTGTTTGCTGGCGAAAGTTTTGTGCAATGCCCTCTGACCCTTGATTACGGTGCAGCAAAAATGTTCCTGGATGCAGTTAGCACTGGTTGGGTCGATCTTCAGGGAACTGCAATATCTGATGCAATAGAGCAATCTATGAAAGCCTTTAACTCCAAATCTAAAAAGCATAAGGTCCTCATTTTGGTTTCTGATGGCGAAGATCACCAGGGAAAAGCTGTTGAGATGGCAAAAGCTGCATCCAAAGAAGGAATTGTAATCTATACGATCGGCGTTGGATCTGAAAGTGGTGCACCAATTCCATTAAGCAAAAAAAGTGGCTCTATCACCTATAAAAAGGATAAATCGGGAAACCTGGTGATGACCAGACTGGATCCCAGAACACTTGAAATCATCGCCAAAGAAGCTAATGGTAAATATTTCCATGCTGGCCATGATTCCGATCTTGCTCGTATTATCGGTGAAATCGCTCAGATGGAAAAAAAAGATCTGGGTATGAGTAAACTCAGCACTTATGAGGAACAATACCAGATTTTTCTTTCTTTCGCATTATTACTGTTACTGGTGGAGTTTTTTATTCCCGAGCGGGTTTCAAAGAAAAAGGAATGGAAAGGTCGTTTTGAATAAGGATGAGTCTATGAGAATATTCATCAAAGCTTTGCTGCCCCTTTTCCTTCTGTGCTCCTTCTCTGTTTGCAGTGCAGATGAAATATATTCTAAAAACCAAAAAGCAAACGAGTTATACAAACAGGGCAAATATGATGAAGCTTTGAAACTTTATGAAGATGCGCTCCTGCTTTCTCCTTCCGATGAAAAACTTAAAATGAATCACGGTTCTACCCTCTACAGGCTTGGTGATTATGATAAGGCTGAGGAATCCTATAACGGGGCACTTTCTGTTAAGGATAGAAAGATAAGATCCGATGCCCACTATAATATGGGAAATATTCTATACAAAAAAGCAGAACAGATCCAATATCAGGATCTGCAGGGTGCACAGGAAAAACTTAAATCTGCTTTGCAGCACTATATCGAATCTCTTGACCTTAGCCCTGAAAATATCGATGCCAAATGGAATCTTCAATTGACACACCAGAAAATCAGACAACTGGAACAGCAGCAACAGCAGAATCAGCAGAATCAGGACAACAAAGATGATAAAAACAATCAGAATAAGAATGATCAGCAACAAAATAACCAGCAGAAAGAGGATCAACAGAAACAACAGGATAACAAAGAGGAACAAAAAGATAAAAATCAGCAGCAGCAACAGCAACAACAACAATCAGAAATGAAAGAATCCGAAGAACAGCAGAAGGAAATGAAAAAAGAAGATGCTCGCCGGCTTCTGGAGCTCTATGCTGATGATGCTGATTCGTTAAACAAGCCTATGAATAAAAAGGTAAAAACCAGGCAGCCAGAACAGGATTGGTAAAAATGCACAAATTCAGCTATTTTGAATTACTGGGAGATGAGAATCAGTTTATACGTGGTTCTTTGCATATCAGTGGCTCAGAAATCCAGGCACCCTGGTTTATTTTTTGCCATGGTTTTACCGGTCAGAGGATGGGACCAGGCTACCTGTTTGTAAAACTTTCCAGAGCACTTGCTGATGCAGGGTTTTGTTCTTTGAGGTTTGATTTCCGGGGCTCTGGTGAAAGTGATGGAAAATTCTCTGATATGAATGTATCCACCATGAAACACGATCTGCTTACAGTTATTTCCTGGTTGAAAAAAAGCCACAATCCATCTGCTATTTTCTTATTGGGACATAGCTTTGGTGGAATGATAGCCGCTCTATGCAGCAGGGATGCAAGTGGAGTGGTGTTATTATCACCGGTGGGAAATCCACAAAAACTGATTTCGAGTCAGAAAAAAATTATTGAGTCTGGTCCAAATTCAGAAGGCTACTATGAACATGGACCGCACGAAATGGATTCTTCATTTGCTTCATTTCTTCTGGAGATTAATCCTGTGGAATCTCTCTGCAAGAACCTTAAAGGGGCACTGCTTCTTATTCAGGGCGATTCTGACAAGTCAATATCTATAGAAGAATCGGCTACATATGTCATTGAGGCCCGTAAATGCGGTATCGATTCTGATTATCACGTGTTTAATGGTGCCGATCACAATTATTCCCGGGTCAGTGACATCAAACAGCTCTGCAGTATCGTGGTCAAATGGACAAAGGAGCACACATTGTGAAAAAGATCGTTCCATTCATTATTTTTTTTACTCTTTTCGTAGAAACAATTTCCGCTCAGGTCCGTTTTTCTGCAACGACAGAACGAACTCATATCTCGATAGGTGAACAGATTGTAATTACCGCAACTCTTATTACCAACCGTCAGACAGGTATTCCATCTGTACCCCAGGTAAGCAATACAGATGGTTTCACGGTTTTAAGAACCGACCAGCGCCAGTCCTCTTCATCTTCTATACAGATAATTAACGGGAAAGCCAGCCAGAAAACTGAAATATATTATAATTTCTATTACTATATTGCTCCTTCAAAGGTCGGAAATTTTACATTTCCATCACTGGAGGTAACAGTTGATGGTAAAAACTATAAAACCGATCCAATCGCTTTCACCGTCAGAGATGAAGCCGTTACAAATCCTGATATCCGAGTGTTTCTTCAGCTAAACAAGCGCTCTCTTTATGTTGGTGAACAGGCTATTTTAACTTTTAAAGTAGCACAGAGATCTCAATCATCTACCGATGTGAACAATGGTTTCATGTCTGCCCTGGAAAAACTGGAAAATTCGTTTGGAAGAGATTTCGCTCTGAACAGGTTGTTCACAAATCAGATCAGTACTACTCAGGAACGAATCGATGGCGAAATTTATAAAGTATATTCATTGCAATATGCATTATATCCGGTCAATACTGGTACTTTTAACATCCAGTCGATCCCATTTGGTTATCAGGAACTCCGAAGAGTGCGCTCCAGAAGATCAGATCCTTTTTTTGATGATTTCTTTGACATGAACAGTTTCTTTGGTGGTGGCGTACAGGCAATTGATAAGAATGCCTTATCCAACAGTCTTTCCATAACTGTAAAGCCTTTACCCCCGGCACCCTCCGGATATACCGGTTCTGTGGGAAATTTCTCCCTTTCGGCAAGTGTTGACCCGAAACAAATCCCTGCAGGAGAGGCAGTTACTCTAAAAATATCCCTGAAGGGGTCCACCAGACCTGGAAGTATCGGGGACATAATACTGCCACAAATACCCGACTGTGAAGTATTCAAACCTGAGCAACAGATGATTACCGACACCAGTGTAAACGGGCTATCAACCAGAAAATCATATAAATATCTTCTTATTCCCAGAAAAGAAGGTAACCTGATAATACCACCAGTTTCTCTTCTTTATTTTGATCCGGAATCCGGCACATATAAAAAAGCTTCTTCAGACACTCTGATGGTCACTGTAAGTAAAGGAAAAGAAATTGCAACAGCACAAAACCGTTATCTTACCCAGGAAGAGATAAGAGAGGTGGGAAAAGATATCCGTTATATAAAGACCGGAATTAAAATTAAAAATCAACAGGAGCGTCCTTACCAGGAACCTTTCTTCTATCTGCTTTTTCCCATTCCGTTTATAATTTTTATTCTGTCTGTGTTATATCGCTTCCAATCTTCCAGACAAAAAAGAAATGCTTCACAACAGATACGCCGTAAAGCACTTTCAGCCGCACAGAAAAAGCTTTCTGCTCTAAGAAAGAAACATTCCAGTCTTTCTTCATCGCAGTTTCTGGGAACGGTTTCTGAAACCATTGAGCAGTATATCTCTCAAAAATTTGGCTTTGCAGCCACAGGAAGAACTCTGGACGAGCTTAAAAATGAACTACTCTCACAAAACGCCGACAAACAGATCGTAGCCGATCTTACCTCTTTTATTGAAGACCTTGATGGCTACCGTTTTGGTGGATTGACCCTTGACGATTCATCAAGAATTTCGGTTCTGGATAAAACATCCAGATTTCTTCATGGCCTGCAGAAAAGCTCCAAGAAGGGAGGTACTGTTTTGAGCCGCACTTTATTTATCTTTCTGGGATATCTTTTTATCTGTGAAAATGTTTTTTCAGCTCCGGTTGAGCACTGGTTTGAAAAAGCAAACCAGGCATATACCAATGAGCAATACGACAGTGCTGCTTATTATTATGAAAAGATAGTAGAATCGGGAATATCCAATAGTGCTGTTTTTTATAACCTTGGAAATACCTGTTTCCGTCAGAAGAAGATCGGTCTGGCCCGTTATTACTTCGAAAAAGCGGCAAAACTTGACCCACAGGACCCTGATATCGTTTCCAATATCCGCTATATCAAAGCCAACATCATCGATAAAGTACCTGAGCAGGAACGTGGCTTTCTGGAAAATCTACTGTGGCATTTGCATATCTTCTTTCCGCTGAAAATCCAACTCTGGATTTTGTTTTCATTATTATTAACAGTCTCAGTGCTGCTTTCTTTGAGTCTTTATTTTTCTGGTAATGGCCGCCTTTGGCTTATTTATCTTTCGGTTCTTTTATCCTTGATGATAGTAATAACCGGGATCTCAACCTCTGTCAAAATTTATGAATTGGAAAAGATCTCTTATGCTATTCTTCTAGCCCCCTCTTCCGAAGCACGTAATGAGCCGAATGGAAACAAAGTGCTTTTTACTGCTCACGAGGGCACAAAATTCCAGATCCGTAAAATAAATGGCTCCTGGGCGCTGGTAAGCCTTCCAAATGGAGTAAGCGGTTGGATTGAGCTTAAAAATCTCGGCAAAATCTGATAATCTCCTCTTTAATCTTGCCTTGATACTTCGTTGATAGTACACTAAAGAGGCCTTTGGCCTCTTTTATTATTTAATCCTAAACAATATGACCTTAAAAATGTTTACTTGTTTCAATAAGAATTCCTCTATTGCCTATATTCTTATTGTATCGCTTTTAGCAGTTTTTACCCAAATAGTTGTTTTGGTACTGCTTAGCACAGATTATCTGCCCTGGTGGCATTTTGTACTGGTGACCACTCCTTTTCTTGCCGTTATTCCGCTAATATGTCTTAGAGTGAAAAGCTGTATCAGTTCTTTAAACCAACTTTTAACCAATCATACATTTCCGCAATTAAAAGCCTTTGCCGCAAATGGAGGTGAGTTGGGAAAACTATCAGATGCTATCTGTGAACTTATAAAGGAAAACACGCTTGTTCGCGCCAGATTTTCAGAACTTCGGAAATCACATCTGGATCTTTTTTTACATCTGAACAGTCTTTCAGAATGGTTATCATGTGCAACGTTTATCATAGACAAAGATTACAGGATTTGCGACTGTAATAAGAAGGCACTCAACATGTTCGGGTATGATTCTTTGAATCAGTTGGTTTCATTCAATTTTGTAAATTTGATAGCCGATTCAAAAAGATCTGAGTTCCATCTGTCTTTTGTTGAATCTCAAATTTTCCCGGTGTCAGAATCGGTCATGTTAAAAAAAGATGGCACCAGATTCACTGCAAGCATATTTGTTTTGCCAGACCGAAGAGATTCAGAAAAAAACTGTTTCTATCTCTTTATAAAAGAATCAAATCAAGACAGGGAAGATCAGAAACACCTGGTAGAAAAGAGTAATTTTATTTACAATATTGAATCAGTCAGCCGCCTTGCTGGTGGTATTGCCCACGATTTTAACAACATACTTGGAGCAGCTTCCGGCTATGCAGAAATCATTAATAATCGATATGCAAAAGATGACAAATTGAAGAAATACAGTCAAATGATATTATCAGCCTGCAGACGGGGTTCAGCACTCTCTGAAAAGCTGCTTCTGTTTGCACGAAAAAACAAGCTGGTCATGTCCTGTATTGATATCAACGATTCGCTTTCTTTTCTGACTGAGATCTTCAGAGATACAGACCCTCCTCTTCATATCAAATTTAATTTTAAAGCCAATGATTCCTGCATTCTGGGAGACATCGAACAATTCCGCAACGCACTTACTAATATAGCTGTGAATGCAAAGGAAGCAATGCCGGATGGTGGAGAGCTTATTATCACTACTGAAAATATAATGATAGATGAGAGTTCTTCCTGTTCGCATCTTTTCCCCATAGCACCTGGTTATTATGTAGCAATACTGATTTCCGATACCGGCACTGGTATAGACGAACAGAATTTTTCGCACCTGTTTGAACCCTTTTATACATCGAAAGAACGATCCAGAAATATTGGCCTGGGGTTGTCGTGTGTTTACGGAATAGTTAAAAGCCATAATGGGTTTATCGATGTAAAAAGTGTACTGGGAGAAGGAACTACCTTTACACTTTATTTCCCGGTATACAATATTCAATCACAACCCACTATTAAACGAAACATCTATGCAAATAAAAAAATTTTGCTTGTTGATGATGAACTTATTATCAGAGAGGCAATCGGTGAAACTCTCAGCTGGCTGGGGTTTACTGTTTCTATGGCAGAAAGTGGAGAAGAAGCAGTCAAGAAGCTTCAAAGTTCACCGCAATTCTATGATCTTGTAATTCTGGATATGATTATGCCGGGTATGAGTGGTAAAGATTGTATTATTCAGATGAAAAAATTAAATAAAGATATCAAAATACTTATCAGTACTGGTTTCAGCGAAGAAATAGATCAGAGCTGTTTGATGGAGATGGGAATATCAGGCATACTGGTGAAACCATTTGAGTCTGCACAATTGACTCAGGCGATTTATGAGGCATTAAGTCAGGAAACGAAATGAACTAACAAATCATAGGAGGCATAAATTCTTACCGAATCGATGTGCTTAATTACTGATATATTGAAACAAGAACAGAAATTAGTACCATTATAGGAAAGTGAAATTTGCATTCCGTCCACACTTGACTTCCCCCCTGCCTTTTAATTATCATACCCTACAACCTTTAACCATTATGGAAGGAATAAAAAATATGATTCGAATGAATGAAAACTATCTCAAACTAAATTCATCTTATCTATTTTCCGAAATCGCCAAAAGAGTCAATGCCTTTCAACAACAAAACCCTTCCAAAGAAATTATCCGGCTTGGAATTGGTGATGTCACCAATGCTCTTCCCAAGGCCTGTATCGAAGCATTCCATAAAGGTGTCGAAGACATGGCCAATGATGCAACCTTTAAAGGATATGGCCCCGAGCAAGGTTATGAATTTCTAAGAGAAAAAATCGCCAGGTTCGATTTCCAGGCACGAAATGCCGATATCGAAGCAGATGAAGTTTTTGTCAGCGATGGAGCCAAATGTGATACTGGTAATTTTCAGGAGCTCTTCTCAAATGACCTCTCTATTGCTATTCCTGATCCGGTATACCCGGTTTATGTAGACACCAATGTAATGGCCGGACGTACCGGCACTTATGAAAAAGGAAGATATTCCGGTTTATATTACATGGAATGCACCGAGAGTAATAACTTTGTACCTTCCCTACCTTCACAAAAAGTAGATCTGATCTACCTTTGTTTCCCTAATAATCCAACCGGAGCAGTCGCTACCAAATCACAATTGAAACAATGGGTCGATTATGCGCGAAAAGAAAAAGCTCTGATTCTTTTTGATGCGGCTTATGAAGCATTTATTTACGACCAGTCGATCCCCCATAGCATCTATGAGATCGAAGGAGCTCGGGAATGCGCAGTCGAATTCCGGAGTTATTCAAAAACTGCAGGTTTTACCGGAACCCGCTGTGCCTATACAATTGTTCCCAAGAGCTGTATGGTCTATGATTCCCAGGGAAATAAGCATTCATTGCATTCGCTATGGAACCGCAGACACTGTACAAAATTTAACGGTGTCTCTTATCCTGTACAGAGAGCTGCTGAAGCGATCTATTCAGAAGAGGGTGCTTCCCAGGTAAGGAAAATTATCGATCTGTACATGGATAATGCCAGAATGATCCGAAAAACAATGAGCGATAAAGGTTATTCATGTACCGGCGGAGAAAATTCTCCCTATATCTGGATAAATGGGAAAACTGATTCCTGGGCATTTTTCGATAAACTGCTTACTAAGGCAGGAGTCGTGTGTACACCGGGAGCCGGTTTTGGAAGATGCGGAGATGGGTATATAAGAATAAGTGCCTTTAATAAGAAAGAAAATGTGGAAAAGGCGCTTGTCCGTATCGGCGAAGCGCTATCTGCATAAATTATAAATGCTCTACAATTTTTAAAACCTTATCCAGATTGGTCAGCTCAAATAGCCTGCATAAATAGGAGCTTTTATCCGGATTGGCATTGAGTATGACCAACTCCCTTTTCTCT
>CAYPMS010000056.1:17287-22446 GCA_964411655.1 uncultured Fibrobacter sp. | reverse complement strand
ACATACCAGAAGCACATAAAAAGATTGTTTTTGACAAATTCCATGCAGTGGGATATACTTTCATTGCGGAGGGTTGGATTTATATCCTTATCCACCAGTTAAGCCTTGTTTACGATACAGATGAGCTTAACCACAACATATGGTGGGTACCCATGAAAAAGCCGGATGCGGCATACTCAAGATAAACAAGAAAAAGGGGCTGCATCAGACAGCAAGCACCATCAAATTAAATTTACATTTTTAATCTATGTTTTTTATGGCTGAGTCACCATAACCATTTTGCAACTGTTAATCATTTTCAAAATTATTATCCCAGTACCAGTTGTTAGTTGGAAGGTCTTCATAGAAAGCTGCAAAACAGAGGCATTTTTTCAATGTTTTGTCATCAATACAGTATCGGATTCCAACATTTTTTTCATACGCCAAATCTCTTACACGTAATTTGCCGGAAATAAAATTGCTCACACAATTCATCCGCTTAGGCATTTGATAAGAGACTATAACGGCAGAAAAAATTGTATGTTTTCGGATAATAATATTGGAATCATTAACTGGAAGAAACTAATTCTACCAGTTATTGTTATTCCAGTGTTCTGTATCATTGGAATCGATTCAATCCTGATCTCATCTACTCTTATCACATAATCATGCAAATAACACAGATCACGTTGCAGAACTGCTATAAATTAATCATTTAAATCACCAATCATAGTCGGTGTATACAGAGTCTGATTTTTAGAGTCGATCCTGGCTATATAAAATCCACCGGTTAAATTCGTTAGTGAATGGATTTGTGATAAGATTTCACCTGTTCTGGTTTTAAGTTCGATTGATTTTATAAGTTTCCCATTCAGATTATATAATTTCAAGGAAGCATGGTTTCCTGGAGCAATAAAAGAGATCTTCAGATTAGATCGATTACATATAATTTTATTATGCAGGCGTTTTTCATTTTTGTTTTTAAATGATATGGATGTAGGATCAAGTAATTTTAAAGATACATTATCGATGGTAACGGATTCCGATGATGCACCGAAATTGAAACTAATCTGACTGTTGGAATCGGTTGTCTGCTCCATTGTAAATATGTACCTGAATTTTTTCCTTTCTGTGGTGAGGTCAAAGACCGGCTTTTGAGGTAAATAACCTGTCCAGGGATCAACAGCTTTTTGTAAATTGATCTCGATTGTTCTGTCAGAAGAGGCGTAAGCATCAAATTCGATTTTATAGGTCTTTCCGTATTCAATTAAAAGTCCTCTCTGAACCAACTGTATATCGTGGCTGCTGGCAGCGGTATTTTCAATAACAATACAGAACTCTTCATTTTTGACACTGCCAGTTCCGGCCCCGCTCCAGACATTGAAAATCCAGTTTTCTGCCTCCTGACTGAAATCACCATTGAGTACCATGTCACCTTCTTTATTGTATAAGACCGGAAGTATATAGGTAGTAACAGACCGTGCCAGTGATAAAGCGGAAAGAGTTTTATTCGAAACAGAGATATCATCCAATTTCCTGAAATTTTCCGTTAAAGAGCTTCTCCAGACTGAGGCTGTCTGGCCAACCTGATCAAAATTCAGCAATCTGTATTCATTTCTTACATCGGTGGAAGTTGCATTTCTCTGAACTATTATCAGCTGATCCTGCTGCGGTGAGAGGAAAGCTACAGCATCTTCATTGTCAATTTTGATCATTCGTGAAAACGGTCGGATAAAGTTTGAGAATTGACGAAGCACATGAAACTTTTTGGTAATGTAATAGTTATGGCCCCCGTTAAAATCGGCATGGATACAGCCCCAGTTCTTGTTGAGACTGATTTGGGCCTGTTCACTCTCAACAATCTGCCAGAAGACCCATCCATGAACCTTTAAATCCCGTAAATCACGGATTATCCGGTTTGCGATATCGAGGCCGGGAACTATATCATTATGATTATGGGTCCACTGATCAAAAGGCTGCTCTGCACCGCTGCCGTCAATTTCAGACGCCCACAGTCTCTTGCCGTCCTTTCGAACTGCAGTGTTCAGATCAGTTCGGCTGCCTCCAAAATACCCATGTGTATTGATCTGGGCGATGCAGGATTTGACAGTTGCATTATATGAATTATAAGCAGCGATGGTTGCGCCATAAGAAGAACCGTCCGGAGCAGAAATTTCTGTGGTTAAATTTTTCTCATCAAGTTTATTTTTTACCTCACGGATAAGTCTGGCCTGGTTTTCATGAGAAAATGAGCAACCTTCCTGCCCGCCATTTACAGTCCAGGCTATATCCGGTTCGTTCATGGGTTCAAGTGTACGGAATGAAATTCCCCAGGCATCCTCAAAATGCTTTACAACTGTTATGAGATAATCTGCAAACTGTGTATAGTATTCATTTTTAAGATTGTTGCTTCCGCCAGCTCCTCCAGAAGCGCATCCGCTTACAGTCATCCAATAGGGGGGAGAGTTGGAAAAAGCTTCTGCAATGAACCATTCTTCAGGAATACGCTTTTTTGCAGCATTTACCACCCATCGCTGATTTGCATCTCTGGTCCAGTCGTAAGCCGCATTTTCGCTGATTTTGAAACCTTCCATCATTTTCCCGGTTCCCATGTGGGTATGCGAAGGGTTGTCACCTCCACCGATGTTATAACGTATTATGGAGAGTCCCAAACCGTCAGTTGTATCGAAAATCAGGTCCATGATTGAATCGCGAGATCTTTCGGGATAGCCCCCTATTATGTTTCCCCACCAGCAGATAGATGTACCCCAGCCTTCGAAAACATGATGTTCTACAGAAGGATTCACATTAACCACTTCCGCACTGCTTACAGCAAAAAGCAAAGTGAGTATTGCACTGATATTTATTATCGTGCTCTGTTGTATTCTGTTCACGTTATCTCCGCGTGAAGAGGTTGTAAGATTTTGGTAATACATTCTTAAAATAATACCAATAGATACGCATTACTTTGCATCACTTTTATTTCAGTGAAATATCTGTTCCGACAAATGGAACGATCTTTATTATCCTGTTCTGATTTCGAATTCTCCTACCTCCTGCTGCTGTTTCTGTTTAGAATTCTGGTATTGTAATTTGGAATGATCGTAAGTGACAAATCTCATGCTGTTTTTTATCAATAGTCTTTTGTTAAATTAATCTGACACTGCCTGTAAATGATGGTTACCCATTTCCTTCGCTTAAGCCTTCAAATGAAATCTACAGTGGACAGGGGACCGAAATCTCTCCGTTTATTATTTCCACTCCGGAACAGCTTCGGGCATTGAATTATTTCGGAGCCGACTCGTCACTTTACTTCAGACTTGGCTCAGATATCGACCTTTCTGCTTATTTGTCACAAAGTGGCAACGGGTATAACAATGGATGCGGGTGGCTTCCCATAGAGGTATTAAATGGCAAGTTAGACGGAGCCGGCTATTGCATCAGGGGACTATGGATAGAGCGACCTTATGAGATCTATGCTGGTCTGATTAATCTGTGCTATGGAACGATAAAAAGACTTGGGGTTGAAGTGGATGCGGATAAATGGATTACTGGCTGGAACTATGCTGGTATCCTCTGCAGCTGGGTGTCAAACAGATCATTTATAAACGATTGTTACACAAAAGGAAGAGTCAGGGCAACCGATCTTTTAGGTGGAAATAATGGGATGACCCGGCAGATTGGCGGGCTGGCAGGGGATAATAGTGGAACAATACAAAATTGCTGTTCATCGGCAGATTGTATTGTTGAGCAGAAAGATACTGTTGTAAGATATATCGAAGATGGTGTTGGGGGATTAGTGGGAATGAATGATCGGGGCAGTATTATTGACTGCTATGCTAAAGGGAAAATAACCTGTAAATCTTCCAATGCCGGAGGCCTGGCAGGTGTTAATAAGGGCACTATTATCAATTGTTACGCTTCAGGAGAGGTTTTTTCAGATGGTCGGGCAAGCAGTGCAGGTGACCTGGCTGGTGAAAACTGGCAGGTAGATAAAAAAAACGATGCTGGTCTTATCACCTTGAGTTATGCGACCGGAAATGTAACTGCAAATGGTACTTTGGCAATGGCTGGTGGTTTAGTGGGTAGAATGTACCCCAGTTCCGGTGGAACGATCAGAGATGCATTTTGCACTGGTAATGTAAGTGTATCCGGAAAGTCAGCAGCGGCCGGTGGTTTTATTGGAAATAATTACGGAGTGATTGAGAACTGCTACTCCGTGGGCGCAGTCAGCATAACGGGAAACGATCCCTCTGTGGGTGGATTTTCAGGTGAAAATTACAAGTCATTTATGAATTGTTATTATCTGAAGAGTGATCAGATCAACACTGGTTTAGCTTCCATTGGAAGGGAGTATAATACTGAAACTCCTCAGTCAGTCAATATTTATGGGAAAACAAATAGTGAATTGAAACTGAAAGGAACTTTTGGAGGATGGAATTTCGATTCTGTCTGGACAATCACAGAAACTGTTACTTATCCTACACTGAAAAACGGGTTGCCTACCGTTGTTAAATTATCAGGAAGAGCCTCCGATAATTTACAAAGAAATCTTTTAAGGATCGGTAATGGTACACTTATATACCAAATCCCGGAACGTCAGCAGAAAGCCGGACTTATTCTCTTTGACAGTAAAGGTCAAATGGTCAGGAAATATTCAAATATAGAGGGTTCTGGAGCTCTCAGGCTGGAGGGGATGGTTTCCGGAATTTATTTGATAGAAATGCGGGGTCAGAAGGGGAACAGAAGCTTTTACAAGGTGAATTTTATCAAATAACTATACAGATAATTCAATTCTCCAATTGCAATCATGCTTACGTTTATCGCCTTCAGTGAGGGACATCTGCTCGCTTCATACCGGCATAAAAGGAGACGTGGCTCAGTGTTTGCACTATTCTTTGCATAAGGGCGCACCAGCTAATCAGGCGAGGGAGGCTGATATGCGAAGAATCAAGGTGGTTGGCTTCGAAGATACAATGCAGCGGATGTTACTGCATAATGTTGAGGTTGCGATACGTGAGCTTAAATGTGAATGTACGATTGATATAATCCATGATCTTAATGATATTATGGAAATGGAAAAAGCACAGATTATTGTCACACCAGCCCTGATTGTGGATTCTCATATCCTTTGCGAGGGTCACATCTGGAACGTTGAACATATTAAACATTTTCTCAAT
>CAYPMS010000056.1:0-17187 GCA_964411655.1 uncultured Fibrobacter sp. | reverse complement strand
TATCCTTTGCGAGGGTCACATCTGGAACGTTGAACATATTAAACATTTTCTCAATGTGATCTGTCAAAAAGATACAGAGTAGCATTCTGCGCATGATCAGATGAATAACAACTGCAGTAGAGGTTAGGGGCATCAAAATTGTGAGGAGAGCAGGCCGGCTCGAACTGATAAGGCACACCAGAGTCCCGTGACATCAATTCCATTTTACCGAATCGTAACTTGTGCAAAAACAAGAATAGCAGGTTGAATAATATTCGTCTTTTTAACCTAAATTCCGCAGCGGGACAGACTGAACCGGCTGTCGTTCAAGAGAAAAACTGTCCTGAACGCAGCCAGAGGGCGTCGAGCAACACCGGTGATTAGAGTTGTCGAACCATGCTGCGTCTAAAGAGGAGAGGCAGTGACGGTATTTATCTCTGTCCGTTACCCCTTATCTGTACCAGCCGTCGCAGTGTTCCGTCGGGTTGGCGCACCAGGTACACGCCAGTCTGGCGATTACCAGTATAACCACTCTTGATCCGACGCCCTGCGAGAGAAAAACAGTCTTGACCGTACCCGTGAACAGGAATTGGTGAACGAGCCGTACGCTGCTGCGGTGGGGTGCGGTTAGTGGAGGTTGCGGACATATGCTCCCCTACAAGATAGTCGGCCAGAAACATACGGTGATCGCGTCCAATGTGGTTTCCGCTTAGCCAGCCAATTAGGGCCGACGTATCGCTGGCGCTCACCGAAACGTTCACCGGAACATCCGGATCGGCAGCTGCTCCGCTGACTGTCTCTACCGGTGACAGAGCGCCGTTGTGTGCTGTCACGAACTGTCTCGATACCAGATTGCCTGTGCGAGAATGCCACACCAAAAGCGCCATTGAATTACCGGCTGCGCTGACATCAAAGGCGTCGACCGTCGAATCGAGCGGTGCGCAGCGAAATTCCTCACCCGTCACACTACCAGCGGCAGCTATCCGTACCGCAAACACTTTTGCGGTTGACATGTTTACGCCACACTCTTTCCAGAACGCAAGTGTTTGTCCTCCGGACATATAAACACCACGGGGCTCATACGCATTGTCGGGGCGGGTGTTGAGACGGAATACGTCGGTACGGGGCTGGCCTGTGGCAGCATTGATGAATACCCCGTATACGTTCGAGACGGTTCGTGTGATTGGAATTCCACCAACCGTCGTAGTCACATTCCTCACGTACTGGAATGTCACCAGAAAGCTGCTATCGCCCACGGCGCAGATATGGGGTGAACTGCCGGGCGAAAGCGCCATGGCAGCAGCAGGCGCACTGCCGTCAGCGTTCATTGTCTGAACATATACCCATGAGGTATCCCCGTGCGACGGACTTTTTTGCTCCCAGACAACGGCGCAGCGATCGCCACCGAACGTAACCGAAGCTTTTTGTGCCGATACACCGCCCTCTGTGAGCGTCCTCGAATTGAGGTTTGTATTGTCAAGCGTTTTCCAGATACCCAAGCGTACGCTTGCCAGCGTAGCCCCTTCACTCCTTATCCAGGCAAGCGCAACCGTGTCGGCACGGGCAGCCAGGCCAAACTCAGCGGTGCTTCCGGAGGCTGGAACAGACGTGTACCAGTTGATCGAGTCTTCTGTTGCGTACTTTCTGCCGTTAAACATCATTCGTCCGTTGATACAGATCGAATCAGCTGTGGCGGTGGTCCAGGCACAATACCGGTACGCTCCACCCGCGCCAATTGCCACAGAGCCGCGAAGCGGTGATTCGTCGAGGCCGTTGACCCGGTGCTTAGGGAGCTCGTAGGAGCCCATTCGGCACAGATAGATCGACTTGCGATAACTATAGGCAAACAGTATACGGTGGAGACCGTCAAGTTTGAGGCTTCTATTCCAATAATCATTATCAGAATTAGATTCGTTTCTGTTATTTAATGCCACTGTCTCATCGAAATTCGTATTTCGGGACCGCGCAATCATTGCATGATACGTATGATCTTCAAGGTTGTACTGGACTACTATATAGGCGCCACCGAAACCTGCAATTATGGCACGGTATTCGCATTGGTGAGGGAGTAACCTGCGCGAATCGGCATCCACGACTCCTTCACTGTCAAGCAACATAAGTTCACACTGCTGATAGGTATAATTCCCTCCTATTAAAGCTGCTCCCGGGTAGTCGCACCGTCCGGTAACAAAGAAGGGTAGGTCTCCGTCAGTGCGACTATCTCTGGTATCTATAATATTTCTCTCTGACACGGCGCTGAGTGCATTTGTGGCATACGAATAGACTTGCACACAATCTTTCCATATATCATAATCAGAAGACATTGCGTAAGAGAGTATGAACCGTGATTCGGACTCAAGTGAAATACTTCGAAGAGAGAGTTGTTCTTTGGATTCAATAGTGATACTGTCGGCAAACCCGGTCCGGTTGAAGTACCACAGAGATATCGGCTGATCTATGAAACTCGAGCTCTGAGTAGCAACGATGACGTTTTCATTGTGATCGATTGCTGCTTCAAAATCAACGTGTTTTATGTAACCGGTTCCATGAGGAAAGCTGTCTCGCGGCGTACCGTCGGCACCGAACCGCTGTACGCGCAGAACCGAATTACTATTGATTGTTTCAAGCCAGAGTAACGCCCATGTCCCATATCCGCTGCCGATTATTTTGCATTCAGCGGATTTCGGAACACTGCGAATAACGGTTTCGGTACCCACCGGAACGCCCTGTGGGCTGAACCGCCGCATTATGATATTCTTTTCTGATTGGTCCACTGCCGGTTGTGTCCAGAAGACGCGGTATTCGCCGGAGCTGTCTGCAACAAGACCCAGCCATTCGCCGATAAGAGAAGACGGACGCAGATCGAGTCGTAGATCGTCCCAAAGAATGGTGTGCTGCGCAGCTACGCCGACAGTAAGTAAAAACACCAGTGATATTGCACGAAATACACAGGATAAAAATGCATGATTCATAGTAGCCTTTCTGCTTCCAATTGGATTCATGTCTCTTTTAATAGTATTTTGGCAAAAAATAAATATATACAATATATAATATATATAATATTTTTTTAAATCAACTGATGCAATTGCTGTACGACAAAGTCTTGTGATTCAGACACTGTATGTGCGTAAGATATCGCAGAGATGCGTGACGCGCGCAGTTTTAGAGGCCGATAACGCCAGTAATGTCGGGATGAGGCGATCGTTTTCACAGGTGACCAATCCGGGTAAGCCGGTGAAACGAGCTGCCTGAAGGTGAGACGATTTTCCTTGGAATGTTTGTGGTCAACTGGGTCTGGTGCTGGAAAATATGGTTTTTCATTCGGCCACTCTCGGATATTTTGGCTGCAGCGGGAAGCAGCGCTCTTTCCAGTACAACGAAAGAAGTTTTACATACAACGCAAGAAACACTCTGAATTTTAAAAATTCATTCAATTCTAAAATAAACCTATTTTTTATAATTTGCATATATTTTGTGAAAGACAAGAAGTGCCAGGAAGTGTTTTTTTACTGAAATCCCGCTTCTGTGTCGGATTTTAGTTTCAGCTAAACACTCTTTCTATACGTAAACACCGCAAGCGCATTGAAAAAAAGTGCAAAACCACACAGTGCATAAAACTGTACCGTAAGTTCCCCAAAACCACTGCCTTTCAGATATACCGACCTCATCACCTGAATAAAATATTTAAGCGGGCTGAAAATACTGATTGTCTGAGCCCATTGAGGCATGTTTGCCACCGGCGTGTAAAGTCCACTGAGGAAAATAAAGGTCACGACAAAGAAAAACATCAGAAACATCGCCTGCTGAACGGTCGTGGCAAAGTTGGAAATAGTCAGGCCGAAACCAGAAAAAGCAAGAACAAAAATAGATGCGAAAAGATAAATGGTCAGTATGTTTCCTTTAGGAACCAGACCATATACAAATAGTGCAACTCCGAAACAGACTGTCAGAACAACAAATCCGATCACCCAGTATGGTATTAATTTCGCCAATATAAAGGTGAGGCGTTTTACTGGAGTCACATTGATCTGCTCTATTGTACCGCTCTCTTTTTCACTGACAATATTAAGCGCAGGTAAAAATCCGCATATCATCGCCATCATCATAACCATTATGGCAGGAACCATAAAAATCGGATACCTCAACAAAGGATTATACCGGTAAAGGGGGAGTATAGAAATTGAAGGTATTTGAGCATTGCGGGATTGCTCAAGCCACTCAATGCGAATATCGGTGCTGAAATCATTAATGGTACTTAATAGATAAGAACTTCCAAGCCCGCCTTTGGTTCCGTTAACCGTATTTGCAGACACCATTACGCGTGCAGTTTTTTCATTTACAAGATCAGTCTCAAAATTGTTCGGGATTTCCAGAATAATATCTGCATAGTCTAACTCTATGGCACGCAATGCTTCCTTGTAGGTTGAAGAATAATTTGTCAATTTAAAGTATCCGGATGAGACGATTTTCTGAATCAAACGTGTGGAATAATCACTATGATCATTATCTACTATACTGAGATTTATATTTTTAACTTCGAAATTCGCAGCAAGTGGCAAAACCAGTAGAGCCATAAAAGGCAGTGCAATAACAAATCTAGGTAAAAATCTGTTCCGACGAAGCTGTTTTATCTCTTTTTCCAATAAAAATTTCAACATGACTGCCTCTGCTATGTAAAACTATTCAAGCCGGTTTTTGAATTTCTTCAAACTTACCGATATAAGAAACACAGCCATACTGCCCAGTATCAATAGTTCCTTACTGATAGACTCGAAGCCCAGACCTTTTATCATGACCTTCTTATTTGCCATGATATACCACCGGGCAGGGATTACCTCTGCGGGGATCCGCAGGAATATCGGCATATTTTCTACCGGAAAAATCATGCCTGAAAGCAGTATTATGGGTGCCATCAATGCCATACCGGAAATCAGCAATGCGATCATCTGCGTATTAACCATTGTCGATATGAGAAGACCAAGTGCAAGGCATACAAATATAAAAACTATTGACAAAATGAAAAGCACCGCCAGGCTTCCTGCAATCGGTACCTTTAACACAAAAACTGACAACAGTAATATTGTTGTTAAATTAACCAGTGATAAGGCAAGATAGGGAACAGCTTTCGCAAGTATGATTACCAGGGGTTTCACTGGTGATACCAGTAATACTTCCATAGTGCCTTTTTCTTTTTCACGTGCAATTGAAATCGAAGTCATCATGGCACATATCAGCATAAGAATCATTCCCATGACTCCTGGAACAAAATTATAAGCCCCCTTCATCTGAGGGTTGTAAAGCAGCTTGGCCTCAGGGACAATCTGAAAGGGAACATTATCAGAACTTACGAGCTCTTGCTGATACGCTCTGATTATGTTTGTAGCATAATTAGTCAGTGTTGTGGCAGTGTTCGGATCGGTACCATCTGTGATAAGTTGTACTTTAGCATCGCCTGTGTGAAGCATATTTTCATAGAAATTCTCGCTGAATACTACCACGAAGCCGATCTCACCGGTTTTGAAAACTGTCTCTATTTCCTGAGGGCTGTCGAGAAACCGTTCGAAAATAAAGTAATCATTTGCACCCAGTCTGTTGATAATTGCTCTGGTAGCTGCATCTCTTGATGGATCATAAACCGCCATTCTGGTGTTTTTTACTTCTGTGGTTATCGCAAAGCCAAAAAGCGAAAGCATGAGTACCGGCAAACCTAAAAGTATCCAGAGTGTGAGCTTGTCACGAAAGATATGGTAAAATTCTTTTTTGATGAAAATCAGGAATTGATTCATGTTACTCCGTCTTTCGCCGTGCTTTTCGTGCAAGAAGAAAAAAGACCTCATGCATCGATGATGTTCCAAACTGAGCTTTCAGGTTTCTGGGTGTGTCTAAAGCCTCAATTTTTCCATCAACCATGATTGAAACCCTGTTACAATACTCAGCTTCATCCATATAATGCGTAGTCACAAAAACTGTAATACCACGATCAGAGGCCTGATATATCAATTCCCAGAACTGACGACGTGTCGCTGGATCGACACCGCCGGTAGGCTCATCGAGGAACACTATTGATGGCTCATGGAAAATTGCAACCGAAAAGGAAAGCTTCTGCTTCCATCCAAGAGGAAGGTCTTTAACAAACGCATCTCTTTCCTTTTCAAAGCCAAGATTTCTCAACATGGCATCTGTACGTGGTGCAATCTCTTTCTCCGGTATGCCATATATGCCTGCAAAAAGCCGGATGTTCTCCCATACCTTGAGATCTTCGTACATGGAGAACTTCTGACTCATATAGCCGATACGTTTTTTGACTTTTTCAGGTTCCCTGGTTATATCGAAACCTGCTACAGTACCTTTCCCTGAAGTGGGTTTGCTTAATCCGCATAGCATGCGCATCGCAGTCGTTTTTCCTGCTCCGTTAGCTCCAAGAAAACCGAAAATTTCCCCCTTGGACACTGAGAACGTGATATGGTCAACGGCTGTGAAACTTCCGAAAATTTTTGTGAGATTGTTTACTTCAATTACATTCATTGCAAGCATTACCTGTCAGAGATGTCCATAAAACAATCCTCAATGCCAGCTTCAATCGGTGTAACTTCGATTTCGGAGTGGCCATGACTACTCAATGCTTTGACCAGGTCATTTACAGATAACCTGCTCTCATCAACCGTCACATGATGAGTGTCGCCGAAAGCAAAGCATGTTTTGATACCTGGTATCTTTCGTAAGTCAGAAAGAAGCTGTGACATCCTGTCACCACGCACTGCCCACAATGATTTTTTAAATCCACGGATGATATTTGCAGGGGTATCAATTTCCAGAAATCGCCCATTCTGTATGAATGCGATACGGTCGCACATTCCTGCTTCATCCATGTAAGGAGTTGAAACCAGAATGCTTATCCCATAATTTCTGAGCCGTTTCAGCATTTCCCAAAATTCTTTTCGTGACACAGGATCAACGCCGGTGGTTGGTTCATCAAGAAAAAGTACAGTTGGTTTATGTATCAATGCACAACATAAGGCAAGCTTCTGTTTCATTCCACCGGAAAGTTTTCCGGCCCGCCGATTTTTAAAAGGCTCAATGTGCTGATAAATATCTTTTATCAAATGGTAGTTTTCTTTGACAGTGGTACCAAAAACAGTTGCGAAAACCTGAAGATTCTCTTCAATAGTAAGATCCTGATAAAGAGAAAAACGACCGGGCATATAACTTATTCTTTTACGGATCTGGTCGATTTGATTGACAATATCGTATCCATCCACAGATGCAGTACCGCTGGTGGGTATCAGTAATGTGACAAGCAGCCGAAACAGTGTAGTTTTTCCAGCACCGTCGGCACCGATAATCCCGAAGATCTCACCACGCTGTGCTTCAAAACTTACCGATTCTAAAGCGTGAACATTGCCGTATGATTTACAAAGAGAATCTGCAGAAACAGCTTTCATTTTTCCCCTATCACTATACCGCCATACATTCCGATCTTGATGTATCCATCATTGGGAACAGCAACTTTAACTGCATAAACCAGGTTTGCTCGCTCATCCCGTGTCTGAATTGTTTTAGGTGTAAATTCCGACTTACTTGATATCCACGATATTGTTCCCTTATACTCTTTATATCCCTTATCACCGTAATCGGCCATTACCTTCACCTTCTGACCGGGTTTTAATTGTGTTAACTGTCCAGAAGTTATATAGGCGCGCAGGATCATATTCTTTGTGTCTGCGATTTTGTAAAGAGCTTTACCAGATGCGGTTATTTCGCCCTGTTGAGCATACTTTGCCAGCACTGTACCGTTGATAGGATTGATAATCCGGCATTTTTGCAGTAGATCTTCAACCTGGGCTATTTGAATTTCCAGAACAGAGCTTTCCTCATTGATACCTTTATTGGTGATAGAGAGTGTAGATTTCTGCGCTTCAAGCTGCTTGTTGAGTACAGCGATCTGAGCATTAATATCGTCAAGCTGTTTTCTGGTTGCAGCATTTGCTTTAAGCAGACTTTCTATTCTGTTTTTTTCTACGGAAGCTGCTGAAATCTGCTCAGTGATTGCGGCGATCTGAGTATTAATATCCGGCCGTTTGCTCTTCACTGCTTTAACATTTGCAATCAACTGCATCTTCCGCAAATGAAGCTGAACGGTGTCGATGAAACCGACCATCTCACCGGCCTTTATTTCCTGTCCTTCCTGGACAGAAAAATCATGGATTTTTCCGGAACTTTCGGATGACACAATCACTTCAGTTGCTTCAAAGACACCGGATGCATCGAAATTGCTTTTTTTGCCATTGCAAGAGACCAGAAGAACGGTCGAACTAAATCCTATCAGAAAATTTCGCAAGCGTTTCATAACCGCCCCTAATTGTTTATTGTATTTTTAAGGTTATATATCGATATCAGCAGTTGTATCTCGTGAAGCGATTTTTTCTGAATCGCTAAGTTTACGGCGTTTATATCTTTTATCAGATCGGTTACACTTATTGTTCCATTTTCCACTCTGGCATCGGAGGCCTTCTTTACATTTTTACGAAGTGAAATGATCTCATCATCAGTCCTGATAAGTGCCCGGTATTTATCAATTTCGTTTTTTTGCTGTATTGTCTGGAGATTAGTGATAAACAAAAATGTTTCCTTCTCCTTTAAAAGAAGTCCGATATTATTCTCTATTTTGGCATAATTGTTTTTCAAAGAATACAATCCACCCAGATCCCAGGTCAATCGAATACCCCCAACCAGCCAGTTGGAAAATTTATTGTCAAACTGATTTATACCGGGACGGCCCAAAAGGCCCTGACCGAAAAGGCTTAATTTAGGTCGAGCACTTGAAGAATGCGCACTTTTCTGATTCAATAGCAATTGATTTTGTGCGTCAAAAAGGGCGATTTCCGGGCGCAGTATACTTTTGTCATCAATGATAAGGCTGTTATGATCAGGTTTGATAAGGGTAACATTGTCAGTAAGTGGCTCGCCAATCATTTCAGAGAGAGTTTCACGATAGGTGCGCAGTGCAGAAGACAGTTCAGTTCTGTTTTGATCGGCATTCAACTGTTCCACTCTGATAAGGTCAAGATCAGCCTGATTGGCCAAACCATTCTGCAACAAAGATAAATAGCGCTGGTAATTTATCTGAAGCTCCTCCTGAAAAATTGCGTTCTGTTTCAGTTGTTCCTCAGTTAATAATATGCCGAAAAAAAGTCTGTTGATCCTCTCATTCAGGGCATACAAGTCAACAGCAAGTTTACTCTTATCTACTTGTGAAGATGCTGCAGAGATCCGCTTCTGTGAGCGTGTGACCCCACCATCCCATATCATCTGGTTTACTTCGATTGCGCCAGAATACTGGAATTTGCTGATCTCTTCTATCCCAGGAATGTTAAACTGAATCTGCATCACTTCTGTTTGAGCAGTACTCTTTGCATATACACTTACCTGTGGAAGATATCTAATGTTAGTACCTGTATTATCCAGGCGCTCATTGTTTCTGATTAGTGGCAATTTGGCAGAAAGAGGATAGTGCTCAGCCGCCTTTTTCCAGCAAGTCTCCACAGTGAGCTGAGAATAAACTGACGGTACAGTAATACATAACAGATATACGATTAGAAAGATGGTTCGCTTCATTTTATTCCGGTCCCTTCTTCACCATAGAAGAAATCCATTGCGGTATTAATGCTTTACGTTCCTGCACCAGTGCAATGAAATGTTTCTGATCGAGCTTACCGACTTTCCTTAATACAGGAGCCATCAGGAATGGTGCTACAGTAAGTCCAACCACATTTATGACAATATGTAACGGGTTAAGAGTACGAAATTGTTTGGAGTAGTCAGATGCCATAACTTGCTTAAGAAAGAATGATTTTTTGATTAATGTCTCAATGCCAAGTTTTTTAATGAATTGATCCGGATTGGACTTGATTTGATTAACAATAAAAAGAGGCAGATCTGGTTCGTTTGATAATTTATCAATATAGGTGGCGATCAGATCTTCGATTTTTTGTTCGAGAGTTGTCTGTTCATTGTTGAGGATTGATGCTACTCCGGCAATAAAAAGGCTGAGATTCTCAAGCATGATTATTTCAAAAAGATTTTCTTTACTGCGAAAATAATAATGAAGCAGTGCCTGGTTGATACCGGCTTCTATTGCGATATCCCGTGTGGTTACAGCAGCGTAACCTTTGCTGGTGAACAGTTTACGGGCAGTCATCTTGATTTTTTTTTCAGTTGAAGCATTATCAATTTTAACATTGTTTTTTGAACTGTCGATCTTTTGCATAGCCATCCTTTTTTCTGCTTTTATAATAATATAATTTAATCAGAAAGTTTAATCAACAAAATTAATCAAATGAATAAAACAGATGTGTGTGGAAATTTGATGTTTTATTCGCCTAAGTCGTTGTCAGTGACAGGATAATGGGTTTTGATTATATTGAAAAAAACGTTGCATAAAAATGTAGATATGGTAGTACCGATAGTTCAGAGTGATTGAAGTACACTGATCAATGCCATTAGTATGGCCGGTCGACCATAATGGTCAAGGTTGATGGGAACGAAGAGTATGGTGAAATTATCTCAAGAAACCACCATAATCATTATGCATACATGGATCGTGTGCGAAGACGCTTTGAAAAAGCACTTTACTATGACAAAGAACGTGCGCAGTATGCTCTTGGCGGATGAGAGGGGGGTACCTGACTGAACGCGAAGCCAGGGAAAAAGAACTGTCCATTGATGACAGGCTTGCTATGAGAAAGGAAAAAATCGCCCCATCCATGTCTTCCTTTAAAGAATGAATTTTTGAGAAGATCTCTGTGGTACTTCCCAAATCGACTATACTTACCTTCAAAAAGCTAAATCCAGCGAAATCAGCAGATTTTTACTCCCTGACTGAAAACCTTCAGTTAAAATAATTAAGTTATAAAATAATATGGTTTTTATGAGGCTCCGAAATATGGGCTTTACCGTATGCTTATCAAAAGACTGGTGCTTATTATCAGGTAGCTATACGTATAAAATGAAAAGTCGTACGGAGTATGTATACTGCGAGATTTGAACTTAATCTACATTGCAGGATGGATGGAAATTCCTTAAGAAACGTAATCTAATGGCTAATGCTGTATACACAATTAGAAAGATTATACATATTGGAATTAATTGTAAATTAATATCACTAAGTGATCCGCCTTGTTGAGTTACTATGGTGTAAGCCTGAAAGTATGATGTTTGTGGCAGCAAATAAGCAACTGTTTTAAATAGACCTGGAAATGCCTGAATTGGCCAGCTATAGCCAGACAAAAGAAATACCGGATAAGATGAAAATACCAGTATTATTAGAGTAACTATTTTCGAAGGTAAATAGGAACCGATAAAAAGCCCTAAAGTAGACAAAGTGATAAATTGAATTAAAGTAAGTAAAATCAGCGAGAGTACAGAACCTTGAAACGGCAGTTTATATAAATAATAATGTAAAGAAAAAAACAGAAATGCATATACTGAATAGAAGAGAAAATATATCCCGGCTTTGCCAATTATAAACTTCACAGAACTTCCCGATATCTTATGAATCAACTCATTAATCATACCTGTTTCTTTTTCATGTGCAATGCTCATCGCGACACTAATTAATAATAATTGCTGAAGAATGAGCGCTAAAAGACCAGCAATTATAAAATCTCCATATGATTCGGTATTGTTAAAAAGAGATTTTGAATTCAGAATTAAAGGTTCAGCTAATTTTTCTGCCTCACTTTGTTTTATACCTTTATTTTTAAAAAATTCAACTACAGTATTCTTTGAAATATCAGAGATTACATCATTTACTCCCTTGACAATATCATTAGCAATCATAAAACGGGTATTATTAACAGATAAACTAACTTTTGTCTGTATTCCTCTTTTTATATTGCTTTCAAAGCCTTTCGGAATGATTAAAATAGCCATGGTTTTAAAATTTTGCAGATTTGAAAAGGCTTCGTTTTCTGATGGTACTATCGCGTTTACCTTAACAGCTTCATGGGCATCGAGATAGCGGATCAGTTCGCGGGATTTTTTGCTCTTGTCATAATCGACTACGACAAGCGGAACATCTCTTTCTAGCTTTTGCATAAAAATAGCAGTATAAATAAATGAGTAGACAATAGGGGCAGCAAACAAAAGCAGTAGAATCGATGGATTCTGGAATATCAGATCAATTTCTCTTTTGAATATTCTTATTAATTGTCTAAAACTGTTTATCATCTCTTTTTCAACTTGTTTTCTTTTCAATTTGTTTATTCAAGATAACAATACCTATCAGTGAGACTGAAAAACCGATTACTACAAAAGTTAGCAAGGCAACTATATCTGGTAAAACTATGGATATTGGTGTATTCATTTGTGCTATTTTGAAATAAATGTTTTTGAAATAGATAAACGGAAGTAGATTTGCAAAAATCTTCAATGGTCCCGGGATATTTGGAAAAGTATAGCCACTTAGAAGTAAAGTAGGCATATTTACTAAAAATATAGCTTCAGTTGCTATCAATGGATTTTTTAATATAGTACCTAATGCAAAACCAGGAAGCAATGATGAGAAAAGAAAAAGAAGTGTAAATAGAAAAAGGAAGAATTCAGATCCAAAATTGTAAATTTTAAAAGCAGGAAAAAGAATAAACTGAACGAAATAAATTATGATACTGAAAACAAGTACAATCGGCAGCATTTTTCCTACAATAAAAGCTCCAGGGTATTTTTGCGCATTTAAAATTACTCTGTTATATTGCCTATGTTCTATTTGTCGGCAAATACTGAACATTCCTGCAAGCATCATAATCATTTGACAGATTACATAAATATAGGCAGGACAAAGAAAGTTTTTATAATTAAAATTGCTATTGTATAGATACAATATATCTGGAATTATTGGTTGTACGATCGATTTGGCTTGTAATTCTGTTTTTCCAGACATTTTAATTTTTTTCAATAAAATACCAGCATTATAACTTTTAAATATTAGTACACTTTCTTTAAATAAAAAATTTGAAACAACGATATTTTGGGCATTTTTGTATAAAACCGGATGTACCTGTTTTTGTTTTTTTATATTGGCTTCCATATCAGGAGGGAAATAAAAAGCTGCTTGAAATTCGTTTTTTCGTAATCCTTCTTCCAAAGCATTTTGGTTTGTCAAAACCGCTCTGATCTCCATGGATCGGGAAGATTGAATTGCCCGAATTATGGCCCGGGAAATTTCACTATTATCAGCATCATAAACACCTACAGGAATATCTGACAATAATCCCTGATTATAAAAAAAACAGAAAAAAGGAAATAACAAAAGCGGAAGGATAACTAGTAAAAAAATAAAAACACGGCTTTTACATATGCTTGAAAACTCCTGCACTGCGGTGTTTCTGAATATTCTGCACCATTCTGAACAATTGAGAAATAAATATTTCAGTTTCATGAAAGACAATCTTTACAGATTATTTAAATTTATCTATCCGCAGTAGATGGCAGAAGTATATTAACTGTCATTCCCGCCCGTAATCCATTTATTTTTAGTTTAGGTTTTAATTGCACTTCAAAAGTCCTTATGTCAAATTCACCTTTTTGATTAGTAGGACGCCATGTAGCGAAATCTGCCATTGGTGTTATGTGATTTACAAAAAATTCAAAGCATTCATTATTAAGTCCCGGTACACAACCTTTGAAAATTATTCCTTTTTTAAATTGTGCCAAACTATTTTCCTTAACCTGAATAATAACCCAAACATCTGAAGTATCGATTATAGTAATAACTGGATACCCAGTTGCAATTATCTCACCAGGATCAGCCAATACTTTTTCAACTTCTCCGGAAATTGGACTTATGATATTTTTTTCCTCTGCATATGCCAATGCTTCATTATAGATATTTTGCGCCTGATAATATAATGAATGAGCTGCATCCTGTTCTTCAGAACGAACACCTTCTATTGCTAAATCATATTTTGCTTTTGCAGCATCCATTTGTTCACGTGCAGCAATAAATTGTGCTTCAACCTGGTCCTTTTCCTGTGAACTGACGACACTGTCCTTGTAAAGCTTCGAAACACGCGAAAAGGTTTTTTCCATTAAATCATACTGAGCTTTTGCCTGCATGTAACTTTTATAAGCAGCTTCCTGTTCTTTGGGACGAAGACCATTTTTAGCCATTTTTAATTTTGCCTGTGCTGCCAGCATAGCACCACGTGCTTGCTCGACTTTTGCTGAAATTTCTTTACTTTCAATTAAAGCCAATAATTCACCTTTTGCAACATAATCCCCTTCGTCCACATAAACAGAATCTATTCTGCCCGGGATTTTTGATGCAACGTCAATATGACGCACTTCGGCAATACCTGAAATAAATTCGTTCTGAAGGTTATCATGTCTTCTTAAATAAAGAGCATCTGCAGCAATTATCAAAATAACCACTATAAATAATGCTATTACAAAATATTTCTTTTTCATTTATTTTTGTCTCCTGTAATGAAATTAATCATTTCATAAGCATCTCCTGCAGCAGCATTCAATTCGGCAAGTGCTTTATAATAATCTCCAAGTGCAGCGAGTCTTTCAATTTTATTTCTTTCAACAACTAATTCTGCATCAATTACTTCAAGTGAAGTACCATAACCACTCTCAAAACGGCTTTGGCACTGATGCAAATTTTCCATTGCAAGTTCAAGATCAGTATCAAGTCTCAGATATCTGCTCTCAGCACTTCTCATATCTCTGTATGCTTTATTAATCCACATACTTATGTCTCTTTGAGCTGATGTTTCTATTTGTTCAATTTCCCTGGTCAAATGAACAGCCGATCGAATTGCAGCCAGGTTTTTTCCCCCATTAAAAAGATTTAAGTTTGCCTGAACGCCAAATGCCCATTGAGGTTCAAGTGCTGAAAGATAATCTTTGAATAGTTCATATTTGCCAAATAAACTGATTTGAGGATATAAAACACCTTTCAAAGCAATGACTTTCTGTTTTGCCATTTTCATATTTTCATTTATCATATGAATAATCGGTTGCCGGCATTGTGCTTTGCTTTCAAATATATTAACCGAATCATTTACCATTGTGTATTTCAGAGTGTTAACAAACAAAATCTGCTCTGTATCTGAAATAGCACAATTTTTCTTTATAGCTAATTGAACTATTTCATACTTGTTTAATTCGTCTTCAAGATTGCGTTCTGCTTCTGCAACTGCTACTTTTGCACGTAAGAGCTGATAACGGGCTATCATTCCTTGCTCGACAAGTGCTTGTGCTTTTTTAAGATGTTTCTCCATATCTTCTAAAACATTTCTTCGTATTACTATCATTTCTTTTATAATTATAAGATTGACACATTGTACAAAAGTTTCTTTTATTACCTCATTTTTTATTCTCTCTAAATCATAATATGCAGCTTGCTTATCAGCATTTGCAGCTTTTGATGCGGCTGAAACTCTCATTCCTGTAAAGATGGGTTGAATCAGGACTAATGATGCAGATGGATATTGCTGTTCCTTTAATGTATCGATAAATGGAGGTATAACGGTCTCGAGTTCGTTTTTGATTTTTGAATAAAGATCGCTATATAATTTAGAATCGTTTGTAATTACAGGACTGCCCTTGATCTGATTTTGCAGATTCATATCATGAATAATATCTTGTGTTTCCAGTGAAATCAATGCATTCCGGATAGGATTAAGGTCAAAAGTCAAAGGTGATTTTATTCTTGTGTAAGAACTTTGTAAATATACTGTTGGTGCATAGGAACCCAATGAAGATATATGGTCGCAATTTTTTGAATTTAATTTTTCTCTATACTGTTGCACTTTGCTGTTTTTCTGCAGAGCTAAATCCACAGCGGCTTTAAAATCCAATTCCCTTATATTGGATGCAGCGTTCAAGATAATAACGAATAAAAGAACAAAGATGATACTTAGTTGTAATTCAGACGGTCTTGATTTCATATAGTTACCAATTATTATCGATTAGATTTTATTTTTTGATTATTTGCTACACTCATTAAAAGTATATTGAATTTACTTATATGGAAATCCCGTTTAATACAAGTTTTTTTATATTCAAACGAATTTTCATAAGACTAAAACTTTTCTGATCTTGAGCCCATTGCTGAAGAAGATAACGGATTCCGCCAAAAAAAAAGGCGCTAAATATTGAAGAATCTATCTCTTTATTAAACGAATTGCATTTTATTCCCTCATTTAGAATATCTTCACAAATCTTAATAGTCTTTTTATAATTATTCATAAGTAACTTGTTGGAGTTTTTAAGTATATGGTGCTGCTCATTAACAAAAACAGTAGCAAGTTCCGGATCAGCATTAAAAAAATCAAAAACCGAATCGATCATCCGATGAAATTTAGTGACCGGTTCTTTTTCTTCATCGTTAATTTTTCCAATCGTTATAAAAAGATTTCTCCATACCAACTCGAAAATTCTTGTGAGTATTTGTTCTTTATTTTTAAAGTAAAGATAGATTGTTCCACTTGCAATACCTGCTTCATCAGCAATACTGTGAATTTTTGCATCAAAATAGCCCGTCCGGGAAAAAACCCTTGTAGCGGCTTTAAGTATATCCTGTTCTTTGTCGCCTTCTTTTGTTCTCATGTTCAGACTCTGATTAATGAATCATCATTCATTAAAGATACATTTTAAAGAATACATTGTCAATAGCTTTTAATTATATGATGGAATAGAGATTGATGTTTCACTAAAAATTAATGATGATTCTCATCGAAAATGATGATATTCTCAACCCAAATGAACGACTTTTGTCACTGAAAATGACCCTTTAAAAGATCTGATATCAGAAGGCGCTCACATAAATCATATTTTGATTTTTTTCAACATGGAAGGAAGCGGAATTTGTAGAAAAAGGACGTTTATACAGAAAAATTCGTGAAATTCTTACCCATCGTTATACTCTTGGGCTAAGTCTGGAAAAGACTGCTTTAGCGGTCAGGAAATCAAAGATTGTGTTTAAAGTATCAGTACACATTTCAAGACTTCTGGTTTAAACCGGCCATTACCGCCAGATATAACAGATGAAAAGCTTGAAAAGACTGTTTTTCCAGAAAAAAAATACATTGCCAGAAACTCCAAAGTACCTTTACCGGATCTGGCATATATAGAACAGGAGCTGGCAAACGGCCATCTTTCAAAATACTTCCACCCGGTTTCTTCCATTATCTTTTGCACGGT
>CAYPMS010000055.1:0-22475 GCA_964411655.1 uncultured Fibrobacter sp. | reverse complement strand
TCGTTTGCCGTCTCTTCCAGGTTCAAAAGATAGGTAGGGATATACTCGTCGTTTATGTATGAGGGATCACAAAGCCCCGGATCTGAAAAACTCATATAAACCCTGCAGGTCAAAGGTCTCACCTGATAAACCATGCATAAACCATCAGTATCACATAAAGGACACAACCTTCGGGCCTGATAAAAAACAGAGAGCAAAAGATCGATCTCGTCAATAGCTTCGTCCTGCTCCCGAGCTAATCTTTTCTGCACAAGAGCATACAGCCGTTCCAGCTCCGCCTGATCTTCAATACAGGAATTTATGATATGGGGAATCCTATCCGGCATATTTACTCTTATAAAATCCGCAATAATTTCGGCTTCAAAAGAGTTTACATCCTCCACCCAGTGAAAACAGCAACTGCAGCATCCTTTATTGCAGGTACAGATAATTTTGGAGTGCTCCAAAACCAGCTTCTGATATCGATCAAATAACTTCAGAACATCATTGAAAATTGCTCTGAATCTAGAATCAAGACATGAGGAGAAATTGCTTTTTTCAAGACAAGTCAGCTTTGCAACAATCTGTTGGTGAATCCCTGTGGCCTCTTCCGGTACAGGTATTTTCTCTCCATAAAGCTCGGAAGGCAATTCAGTCATATTATCATTGAGGAAGTTTAACAATAAGATTACAGTAGTGCAAAGATAGTCCGGCTGACACCGAGGGCAAGAATTCGTAAGCCGATCCTGGAATATTGTCCTTATTTTTTATCCAGTTTCCCGAAAATCCTATTTTTAAATCGACAAAATTTCTAAAGTAGAAATGAGCGTTCATACCTGCGGAAAATGTTTTTTCCATCGTATAAACCGAATCAATAGGAAGCCCGGGAATCTGACCCGGTTCACTATCCCGCCATCTGCTCAATACATCTCTGATACCTTTTCGCTGATAAGCTATCTCCGCAGTTCCATACCAGTAATTTTTACCAATCACTGTAAAAGCAGTACTGAAACAGTCTCCATCATTGGATGGTGCACCCAGACTCTTTCCATTAAAAGTATAGCGCTCGCCTATGCTGCCATTAAAATCAGTAACGGTATAAAGCCATTCTGAACGGCGGTTATATTCAGCCTTCAGCAGGTGCTCAAAGGGAATTTTGAAAGGGTTATTCCAATATACTCCCAGATCGATTCCGTAGTGGGAAGGTTCTTTATCGGTTATCAACTCATCATCTATCTGAAAATCATCCAGCAGAACCTGCCCTTTTAATGTCAGGAATTTGACAAAAGGATGAACGCTCCACTGAAATGCCAGCATCAGATTCCCATCTCCCTCCTGATTGGTGTTTACCACCGTATAAATAGAAACAGGGTTCAGGTAGTGCAGATCCGGGAATGATTTTTCCCGTGAAAAAACTACAGCTTCACTTATACCAAAACTGACCCATTCTCCAAGGATCAGATTGAGGGAATGAGCAGTAAGGAAACGGTTAGTCTTGAGACCGTTATCAGTGGCAAACCATTTTTCCTTGCTGAAAGGGGCAAAAAGTTGCCTGAACTCAAAAAATGAAGAATGGATCTGCCATTCCAAGGCATCAAAACTATAAGGGTTTGTCGAAAGTATCAGGCTTCTGTCAGCAAATGGTCCCCAGTTACGCTTCTGACGGCCCAAGCGAAAAAAGCCATATTTCCAATCCAGTTGAATAAGAGCTTCCTCTATCCGTCCCCTTACCCCCCTTTCAGGGTGAGCAGGATAGAGAGGATCCTCCTCATATCTTTTATCCACATCGAGCGTTTGTCGTATGGTGATATTGCGGAATTTCAGATTGTTAAGCAAATCAATATGAAAAAATCCAGGCTTTTGCCCCTCATCTGAAGGTATTAATATACCGGCAGTCACATTGGGTTCGATATACCAGTGATTAAGCTTCAGTTTTCTGCTGGTACTCCAAAGAGTAGAATCAAAAAGGGTTGCATCAGAAATATCATCCCAGAACATCCGGCTGGGAGAGCCGTTGGAATAGCCAAATTCTGAGGCTATGTTAAAAAAAGGTTGACGCCAGTTTTCGAGTTGAAACCCCTCTGTGACAAATGAGAATAGAAATGTGAGCAGTAACCATCTTTTAATAAGCGCTGTCTCTTTCGAAAATGACAAGCAATGTTTTTGCAATGATCTTGATGTCAAGCCAGATACTCCAATTATCAATGTATTTGAGGTCAAGTTTAACGATTTCATCGAAATTGGTGATTTTATTGCGACCTGAGACCTGCCAAAGTCCGGTAACACCCGGTCGTATGCTGATGCGTCTGTGATGCCATTTCTGGTATTTTGCTACTTCATCAGGGGTAGGTGGCCTTGTACCCACCAGAGACATTTCACCCTTAATCACATTCAAAATTTGGGGAAATTCATCAAGACTGAATTTTCTCATGAACTTTCCAACCACAGTAACTCTTGGATCATCTTTTATCTTAAAGACTGCTCCGTCACATTCATTCAGATCCAAAAGCTCCACTTTGCGTTTCTCGGCATCCATAGTCATTGAACGAAATTTATAGATCACAAATCGTTTTCCATTTTTACCCACCCGAACCTGTTTGAAAAAGACAGGACCTTTTGAGGTCAGTTTAATGGCAAGAGCCAAAAACGGATAGATTACAATCAGGATTATCAATCCGAATACCCCCCCAACCAGGTCAAACATTCTTTTAAAAAGCACCTGGTCAGGATCCAGCTCCACTGTATGGGAGATAAGAGTTGGACGCCCCATATAGGGGTGGTACTGCCAGTGAGCGAAACTGGTGGCACCGGAAAGATTTAAAAGCACTCTGGCAGGTCTTCCCATCTCTTCACATATCCGAAGATACTCATCTATTTGAAATCCTTCGCGAGTCAATTTACGGGGAATACAGAAAAACACTTCCTCCACGTAATAATTTTTCAGCACATCTTCAAATTCGGCAGGCTTTATACTTAGATCCAATTTACGAATAACCCTGATTCCCCATTCGGGATGAGAACAGATTTCATGAAATATCTGTGAAGCCTGACGTCCCCTTCCAAAGATAATGATAGGGGTGATACTGTGGTTTTTCTTGCGTAACCAGACGATACCCCGTTTAATCAGGTATTTCTCTGCAGAAATAAAAACAAAGGAAATAAAAGCAAATGTAATGTAAAGTAATCTGCTGTCGTAGCTGTTAGGTATGATATAAAGAACCGAGGCACCAAGAATGCCGGCAGAAATAAATATCATCAGAATTCTGCTGAAAAGACCACTCATCCAGTTAAAATGAAGTACAGAGAGAAGGGATCTGGTCCATGCAAAATAAAGATAGAAGAAGATAAAACCAGCCGTCATTATCCAATAATTGTAAATAGGAAAGAGATTGTGGTAATGGGAATTGATAAGGTAGGCCAGATAGAAAGCCAGTATACAAAGCATACAGTCGACTGCAGCAATCGTCTGTTTCACAAAAGAAGAATGTTCTTTAAGCATATCCACATCCCAGCAAAATAGTCTTAGAGCCGGAAAGGTCCTGAAAAACTGAAGTAATTATAGGAAATTGTAGCAGGATAAAATATGTACATTCCCTGACTTATTCACCCCTGCAGAACCGATACAAAACCCAGTGTATCAGCCCATTTTTTTGATAAGAACCTCTCACCGGCAAACCTGATACAACTAGTTCCGGTTTATCTGCTGCAAGAATGAAAATACCTTCTGTCCCAACAACTCAATACTACCTTCATTAGAAAAATAGCTCCATCCCTGAGGTGATGGCTGAGAAAAGGTACTCTCCTGTATATCCATTCTCTTAAGCAACTGCTCTTCTTGGATAACTGGCTTTTTCTTTAATATTCGATCCATTCTGATCTTACGAGTAGCCTCCACCCAGATTCTAAAATCAAACCAACTATCGATATTCCATAATGGAATCAAAGCAGCATCAAGCACAATAATCGGATAATCTTCATTCGAAAGAAGTCTTTTGAGTTTTTTAAGAAGAGGCGGATGTGTAATTGAATTAAGCTTTAAAAGTGGCTCAACAGAACTAAAAACAATCGAACCCAGGCGTGAATATGAGATCTTACCATTTTCCAGGATTGAATCACCAAATTCAGCTTTTAATTCCTGCAGTATCCCTGGTTCATTTTCCATTAAAACTTTAGCTTCCAGATCTGCATTTATCAGCATCGCACCGGCATCAGCAAAAAATTTCGCACAGGTAGATTTACCCGATCCCATATAGCCTGCGATTGCAATTTTGATCGATTTCATTGAATCTATCTATGATACCTGATAACGGTGACCCGGTTTCCCTTGTCATTAAATATCATGCTGTCAACATAATGACGCACAATAAAAAGTCCCCGCCCACAGTCTTTGATCAGATTTTCAGGCAGCGTGGGATCAGGTATAACATTTGGATTAAAACCAGAACCTTCATCCATAATAGAAATAACAGCTTTGGATTTATCAACAATATGCCCCATTATCACTTTTTTGGAGAAATCCTTTTTGTTGCCATGCAGAATTGCATTTACGATTAATTCGGTAAGTGATATTTTCATTTTCCGGATAGCATCATCGCTATATCCACATGAATCCATGCTGCTTAATATGACTGCAATTGCTTTATCCATGTCTTCATAATACCTGAGAAACTGCAGGTAAACCGGATCATCCCTGGTAAAACCCAGTTTCTCTTTGATCTGATTTTTTCTGGATACGGTTAGTATTTCCATAGTCAAGACAGTCATATCATCTTCAATACCGTTTTGTGCTTTATCACTGCAGCCACGAGCTTTGATTTGGCTGATGAGCTCCTCTGGTGTACTTCTGCTCAGGGTATCGGAAATAAATTTCTCAAGAGTGCATCTCTGTAGTGGTCCGGGGAAACAGTGGTAGATGCCGTCTGTAAACATCATCAGACAATCACCCGGATTAAGGTAGACTGAACGTTCCTCAAAGAAACTATCTTCCAGAACACCAATAATGGTACCATGGGTTTTAAGCATTTCCAAAGAATTCTGGGCCCGTCTGAATATTATCGGATATGGATGACCAGCATTGCAATAAGTTAACTTGTTGTCATGAAGATCCAGATATCCAAGGAATGCAGTAACATAACAGTTCAATGAAAGCTTTCTGATATCTGCATCTACCTGTTCCACTGCAGCCCCGGGTGAAAACCCGGCTTTCATATAATTGGAAAATCGAATTTTGGCTGTTGCAGACATTAAGGCTGCCTGCACTCCACATCCAGCTACATCGATGACCAGAAATGCAATGATGTTGTCAGAAATCTGCACTACATCAAAAAGATCACCACCGATATGTTTGCAGGGAATATATAATGACCTGATCTCCAGCTCTTCCGCTACAGGCAAAATCTCTGGTATCATGGCAGCATGAACCTTGCGAGCCACCATCAGATCAGCAGCACTGGAATCTTCTGTCCTGTTTATCGAGAACTCTTCAAGGCTTTGCACATTTTAATCCGGAATAAATGGTTAAACCAAAAGACAAAGAAAGTAAACCCGATATTCTTTTAATTTTCATTAATAGAACCAATTATACTTTTTTTTCACATCAATGTCTAATAATAACAGATAAGCTTTCCATAAATAAAACATCTGTAAAAGTCAAATAAATCAGGTTTTCAAAAGGGTTTTAGCCAAACTGATCTGTTCTTTGACACTTTTTGAACCAGTCCCTCCATATATGTTTCTGGCATCTATCGCATTCTGCCACGAAAACACCTGCACAACATCCGAATCAAAAAGATCGGAAAAAGTGCAAAGCTGCTCTTTGGTCAGATTGTTCATCTGAAGTTTATTCTCTATGCAATATGCAACGATTCTGCCGATTACCTTGTGAGCATGCCGGAAAGGCATACCTTTGCGAACCAGATAATCGGCCAGATCTGTGGCCAGAAGAAACGGATCAAGATCGTCTTTTATTCTCTCCCTATTTGTCTTCAAAGTAGCTATGACCTGAGTAAAGACCTGAAGAACCAGATCCAACTGAGAAAAACTGTCAAATAAGGGTTCCTTATCCTCCTGAAGGTCTTTATAATAAGTGAGGCCGATTCCTTTCAGTGTCGTCGCAAAACGCATATAATTGCCAATAAATCTTCCGCTTTTGCCCCTTATAAGTTCCAGAGAATCGGGATTTTTCTTCTGCGGCATAATACTAGACCCGGTGGACCAGGCATCATCAAGCTCTATAAACCCAAACTCGCGGGAACACCATATTATCAGATCTTCAGCATACCTGCTAAGATGAATTCCTATTGAAGCTGCCACAGAGAGTGCTTCCAGAATAAAGTCTCTGGATGAGACCGCATCAATACTGTTGTGTGAAGGAGTCGAAAAACCAAGAGAAGAGGCCAAACTGAAACGGTCTACATTGAAACCGCTCCCTGCCATAGCTCCTGCACCTAAAGGCATCATATCTGCAGTTTTAATTGCATGTTGAAGCCGGCTCTTTTCCCGCTGAAGGAGAAAAAAGAATGAAAGCCAGTAATGAGAAAGCAATATGGGCTGAGCCTGCTGCAAATGCGTGAATCCAGGAATGATTATCTCAGCGTCAGTTTCCGCACGACAGATTAAAGCATTCTGAAGATTGACTACAGCATCGCTTATCCTGCTAAGAACCTTTAAAACATACAACCTGCTGTCTGTGGCTACCTGATCATTTCTGGAGCGGCCAGTGTGAAGCCTGGCAGCGGTATCTCCGATTCTTTCGATTAGTAACCTTTCCACAGCCATATGAATATCCTCATCCTGAGGAAGAAACTGTATCTTTCCCTCAGAATAATCGCAGAGAATCTCCTCCAGACCCTTTTTTACCATCTGGTATTCATCTTCAGTAAATATTGCAATTTCTTTGAGAGCACCTGCCCATGCAATACTTCCCCGAATATCCTCTTCAATGAGTTTCTGATCAAAAGGCAATGAATTATGAAACTTCTCCATCAGGCGGTCTGATGGTTTACTGAAACGTCCATCCCACATTTTCATAGAGAAACGCCCTTTACTTTCATTTGCATATTAATTCTGCCGTTCCATTCGTTTTCATCAAGACTGAAGGCCAGATTTATTTCTGATGCGCGGCAGATCTCATCGTACCTGTCTCCAAAATTAAACCCTATAGCATCCATGCTGATCCCATCGCCCACAACCAGCATCTTCAGATGATTCTGGCCTACGACTCTGGGACTGCATTTCTGTTTCAAATTTTTACAAAATAGAACCGGTCGCATGTTTCCTGGCCCAAAAGGAGCCATTTCATTAATAATACGAAAAAATCTGGCATCAAGCTGCGAAAGGTTAACTTCTGCATCTGCAATCACATGCGGAACCAGATCTTCCGCTTTGACCATTCTGCTAACCACCTGATTCAGCCTTTCACGGAATAGATCAATATTCCTGGATTTGATACTCATTCCAGCTGCAGCAGCATGCCCGCCAAAACTCTCCAGTAAATCGGAACACTGGTTTAAAGCATCAAGAAGGTGTAAGCGGGGAACACTTCTTCCCGAACCACGTCCAATTCCATTTGGATCAATGGAAAAAAGTATGGCAGGTCGATGAAACCTTTCCACCAGCTTAGAAGCCACAATACCAATAACCCCTACATGCCAACTCTCTTTTCCCACCACCAGAGCAAAATCCCTGTCAAAAGAACAGTTCTTCTCAACCCAATCGATCGCCTCCTGGGCAACCGTGTTGTCCAAAGCTCTGCGTTCCAGATTTGTCTCACGCAATTCATACGCAGTCTTCCAGGCGACTTCCGTATCTTCTGTTATAAGCAACTCAACCCCTCTGGTTGCATCCCCCAGGCGCCCCCCTGCATTAATACAGGGGGCCAGTTGAAAAACGACTTCAGATGTAGAAATCTTTTTCCCACTTAATTTCTGTAAATCTATGAGGGCTTTGAGTCCAATGTTTTTGGTGTTTTGAAGAATCTGGAATCCATAACGTGCGATAATCCGGTTTTCACCTAACAGGGGCACAATGTCAGCAGCAGTTCCCAAAGCAACTATGTCAAGAAATGGAAGCCATAATTGCTCATCATGACCGGTAGTCTTTGCCAAAGCCTGACAAAGCTTCAAAGCCACACCAACACCGGCCAGGTTTTTATCAGGGTATTGAGAGCTATTTACTTTCGGATTAATTATTGCCACCGCATCAGGAAAAGGACCATGGGGTTCATGATGATCGGTGATAATCATGTCCATTCCCAGTTTTGCGGCAATGGCAGTCTCATAGACAGCAGTGACGCCACAGTCAACTGAAATTATCAATCCAGCGTTTCTTGAGGCGATCTGCCTGATACCGTTTTCTGATATCCCATAGCCATCGGTCAATCGATTGGGAAGAAAATATTCGCAATCAGCACCCAGTTGCCTTAACACCCTTACTAATAAAGCAGTGGAAGTAATCCCATCTACATCATAGTCTCCATATATGACAATTTTTTCACGGCGCTTCAGTGCATCTTCGATCCGGGTTACTGCCATTTGCATGTGTTCAAAGAGAAACGGGTCATGAAACTGAGATAAATCAGGCCTGAAAAAAGCTTTGCACTGCTCAAAAGTACACAGGTTGCGTCCGGCAAGTATTACTGCAATCCCGTAAGGGATCTTCAATTCCTGCTGTAAACGGTCTACAATAAGCGGATCGGTCTCTCGCACCAGAATTTTTTCCCTGGGAGAGACAATCGTGTTCATGCTATTTTTGCTCCGGAAGAGACCAGTTTATGAGGCTGAATTAATACCACAGAACCATCTGCATTCTGTGCGGTAAGGATCATTCCTTCTGATTTATGTCCCATAAGAGTCACGGTTTTGAGATTAGTCAAAACCACCACCGATTGTCCTTTGAGTTGTTCAGGAGTGTAACTTTCTGCAATACCTGCAATTATCTGCCGCTGCTCCTTTCCCAGATCCACCTGAAGCTTTAATAGCTTTTTCGATTTCTGGATAGTCTCTGCTGAGATAACAGACCCGATCCGCAGATCACAGGTTTTAAAAGCCTCTATATCAATCAGCCCCTCTTTTTGTGGCACTTTTCTTTCGCTGAAGACAAACAGATCTTCGATATCCTCTTTTTCCAGAGGCTTAACCAGCTTTTCGGTAGGCCCAAGAGCTTTATTTTTCAACGAAAAATGATAATCTTCCCATGAAAAGCTCATAGCTAACTGCCGCTCTACTCTTGCGGAAAGTCCTGGAGTAATGGGTTTAAGGAAAACCGCGATAGCCTTTATCAAATTGATGCAGGTAACCATTAACGCAGCAGCTTTATCAGGTTGGGTTTTGATGCTTTCCCAGGGCTTGTTGTCCTGATAGTATTTATTACCCAGATTCCCCAAAGAATGGATCTTTTCCACAACCAGCTTTATTTCACATTTCTCATAATGGCTGGAGATCTCCGATGCAGCCTCTTCTATTAACTCGGCAATTTGTTGATCCCAAGGCTGGTCTGGTATTTTATTATCGAAGTACCGTTCACAAAAAACCATTGTTCTGTGATGGAGATTTCCGAAGTTATTAGCCAGAGTAGTATTAACCCGGCTGATAAATTCCTCAGGGCTTAAGTCAATATCTGCGGTGTTAGGCATCAGTTTGGTACCAAAGAAAAATCGCAGATACTCCGGTGCCTGAGGATGATTGACTTTTTGCAGATATTCCTTTGCCAGAATGAAGGTCCCCCGTGATTTGGACATCTTCTGACCCATGATGTTTAAGAAGCCATGAACCACAATTGAAGATGGCAGTTTAAAGCCTGAGTTTTTAAGCATAAGTGGCCAGAACAACGCATGAAAGTAAACTATGTCCTTGCCAATGAAATGAATTATCCGGGTGTTACTCTCCGGAGCCCAATAATCCTCGATTCTCTTTCCGTTCTCTTTACACCACTTCTCAGTGGTGGAGAGATATCCAACAGGAGCATCCAGCCACACGTAAAAATATTTGTTTTCGGTTCCGGGAATCCTGAACCCGAAATATGGACCATCCCTCGATATGCACCATTCCTGCAATCCCTGAGAGATCCAGTGTTTTACATAATTTCTTATTTCCTCCTGCAGCACGTCGGTGTTTTCCACATATTCTTTCAGAAAACTGCCGCAGTTATCAAGTTTTACGTATAGCTGACGGGACTTTTGTATCTGAGGTTCATTTCCACAGATAAAGCAGCGTGGTTTTATAAGTGCAATGGGTTCGTAGGTAGTACCACAAGATTCACAGACATCACCATACTGATCATCCGCTTTACAGTTGGGGCAAGTGCCGACAATAAACCGGTCAGGAAGAAATCGGTTGTCATGTGTACAGAAAAACTGTTCGGTTTCCCTCTCCACAATCAGATCATGTTTTCTAAAATTATTATAAATAAGCTCCGCATACCTGCGATTTTCCTCAGAATTGGTGGTGTAGAAAAGATCGAAACCAATATCAAATCCGGCATAATCCCTAATATGATTCTGCCTTACCTGAGAAACCATCTGTTCAGGAGAGAGGCCATTTTTGCTTGCTGAAAGCTCAATAGCTGCCCCATGCGTATCATCTGCACATACAAAAAGGACCGGGTTAGAGCGGAGTTTCTGGAAACGGACAAATATATCAGTCATTACAGCTTCCAGCAGATGCCCCAGATGAAGATCTCCGTTTGCATACGGAAGAGCACAGGTGACCAGAAAACGTTGAGGCACTTCAGGTGACATTTTCTACTACTCCTTTCCGCAATTCATCAGGAGTAAACCATTCCTGTCCGCCATCGTCATAACTGACCAGTCCTTTTTCCTGGAAAATATTGATAAAGGTAAGAGTACCTGTCTTCCCATTAAGGCTTATTCTGCAATTCGGAGGAGGAAAGTTTTTGAAAATGTCCAGATATGTATCATTTTCAAAGCGCATGCAGCAAAGAAGACGTCCACAGTTTCCGGAAATCTTGCTGGGATTTAGTGCCAGCTGCTGATCTTTTGCCATTTGTGTGGTTATCTGTTCAAATTCGTTGAGAAATGCACTGCAGCACTGTTTTCTTCCGCAGATACCGCAGCCGCTGATCCGCTTGGCCTCATCTCTGACACCTATCTGGCGAAGTTCTATACGGGTCCTGTAAACAGATGCCAGATCCTTTACCAGTTCCCTGAAATCCACTCTCTGAGCAGCAGTGAAATAAAAGGTTATTTTACTTCCATCGAACTGAATCTCGACATCTACCAGTTTCATATCAAGATTATAGTCCTTTATTTTATCTTTACAAACATTAAAAGCGGCGGATTCCTTCTCTTTATTTTTATGATAAGTCTCCATATCCTCAGGAAGAGCTTTCCGTATAATACTGCGGGTTTCGCCCTTACCCCGTTTAAGTCTGACCAGAGATCCTACCAGTGAAGCTTTCCCCAGGTCCAGTCCCCGCTCCGCTTCTACAATAACATATTCTCCTTCAACTATATCCAGATCATTACGGTCCCGGTAAATCGCTCTGCGTTCCCCCTTAAAGACCACTTCCACTAATTTATTGCTTTTGCTCATTAAGAATCTCCATCGCCGAAATGGCAAAATTGACCAGAACCAGTGAGATGTTTACTCTGGATCTGACTTGTTTTATTGCCTTCTCACATAATTGCACCAGTAATTCGAGCTGATCTGGTGATCTGATCTGCTTAAGTTCCATGGTAAAAGATCGATCGCCCATAATATAGTTTTCAGTCCCTTCGATATTCCTTAAAAACGCATTACGAAGTAACCGCATAATATGCACGAACATTTTTTCATACAGGCTGTCGTTATTTATAGCACTGAGAGTATCAATCATTTCCGAAATTGCCAACCAGTTTTGCCCCACCGTCAGGTTCCAGAATTCACAGGCCTCCTTTATGATCTGTTCATCAGAATTCTCCAACAAATAAAGAGCCTGTCCTAAAGAACCGGTATAAACAAGCTCCTCCAGACGGTGGTCATCCGGCTGGAGCGAGAATCTTGTTATCAACTGTGAACGTAACAGTTCTGGTGCCAGATAAGCAAACCGGAGTATCTGGCATCGGGAAACGATTGTAGGAAGAACCGCATGAATTCTTTCGGTCAGAAGAAGCATCAATGTACCGGCAGGCGGTTCCTCCAGTGTTTTCAGCATGGCATTTGCCGCCCCTTTCTGCATACAATCTATCCCGTCAATAATCACGATATTTCTTCTGTTATCAACCGCACCCCTGAGAATGGCATGGTTCACCTCCCGAACCCACTCCAATGGGATTGATGGAAGATCTGAGTGTATCTGCTGCTTGTAAGGTTCTGCAATGCGCTTACGAATGGTGTTTGAAAGCAGATCCCACCCTGCAGCGGTTAATCCTTCACCTGATTTATGCTCTTTTTCAAACACCATAGGCATGATTATATGAAGACAGGGATGAGCAAAATGAAGTATCTTCCGGCACGAATCACACTCATAACATGGCCTACACTCCGAATTCTCACATAAAAGTGCCATAGATAGTTCAACTGCCCCTGCAAATTTACCTGTTCCCCATGCTCCACAGAAAAGATAGGCATGGCCTATTGTGTCGGTTTGCAAAGCAGATTCAAGAACGCCTTTTATTCGCTCCTGCCCGATAAAATTTCTCCATTTGATAACCGGCATCTGATACCTACTTTTCAAGCCATTCTGAAGGATCAAGCGGATCGGTCGATTTTCTTATCTCAAAATGGAGCCTAGGTCCTTTTGAGGTACTTCCAACTTTCCCCAGAACAGTTCCTGTCTGCACTTTCTGATCCACATTTACAGAAACATTCTGCAGCTGTGCATACACAGTCATGTACCCGGCAGAATGGTCGATTATCACCATCTGACCCAGCCCCCGCATAAATCCTACATGTATAACCGCTCCGGGAGCCACACACTGCACTGTCTGCCCCTCTTTCACACTGATATCAACTCCATTATTCATAATCACAGTTTTGTAGACCGGATGAACAATCTTGCCAAACCCATCCACAATCGTTCCCTTTACCGGCCAGTTTAATTTCCCCTTCCTTTTCTCGAAGGAAAGCACACCTTTGCCTATACTCTGTTCTTTGGCCTGCTTACGCTTTTTCTCCAGTTGCTCAATGATTTTCTGTAACTGTTTCTGTGAAGCCTCCAGCTCAGCAATCATCTGCTGGAAAGCGTCTTTCTCAAGACGAACCTTTTCCAGCATTGCCTTCCGCAAAGACTCTTCCTTTTGCAAAGAAAACTGCTCATCCTTTTTTTCTGATAAGAGCTGCTCCAATCGCATCCGTTCCTGCTGTCTTTCACTTTTCCTTTTATCGATTTCTTTACGAGATGCATCAATATCCCTGACCAGTCCCTTATCGTACCTGTTAAGCTCTTCTATGTAACGGATCCGATCCAGAAGCTCCAGTGGACTTTTTGCGGCCAGGACCAGAAAAAGTGGATGTGGAGATCCAGTCATATAAGCCTGACGAACCCGTCTTTTCATGATCGACTGACGCTCAAGAAGTTTTTGCTGAGCATCAGCCAATGAATCCTCCAGGAGAGCGATTAAGGACCCCACTGTATCAATACGATGCTCTAATAATTCCAGATACGTTCGTGAGGCTTTAATATTTTGCTCGATCTGCTCCAACTGCTCCTTATAACTGCCTTCCTCCTCCTGTAGTACCTTTAACCTCTGGCGCCCTTTTTCAAGTTCATTTTTAATAGAATCCATCACTGAGGACTTCTGCTTTATCTCCTGCTCATAACTATTCACCAGATTATCTGTAGCTACAGCTGTAACTGCCATAGCAGCAACAAATAAAAACAAAACTTTTAAACCAGAAATTTTCTTACAGCACTGATACTTCCAAACCAACCGAAAAACACCCCTATAGAAAAAATTCCGGTAATAATTTTAAAAAAAGAAAAGCTTTCAGTTTCCCAGATAATCGGCATCTGAGCCAGAGAGCCTTTTGTTATAAGCAGCATAATCACACAGATTGTGGCACCAGCCAGCCCTTGTAACATCCCCTCCAATATAAAAGGCATATTGATAAATAATCTGGTTGCCCCAACCAGGTGCATGTTACGCACCAACTCATTTCTGGCATAGATGGTAAGTTTAATGGAATTGGATACCAGAAAATAGAGTACTATAAACATTATTGTTAAAAAAGCGAGTGTGACTAAGCCAAAATACCACCTGAATTTTTCTACCAGATCAATCCATTCTCTGGAATAACGGACACTTTCTATACCAGGCAGCGATCTGATATTCTGCTGCAAGAGATTTGCCCCTTCTGCTGACTGATACTGTTCAAGCAGGAAAATTTCCAGCGAAGCAGGAAGCGGATTATCATCAACCGACTCCAGTATTTCATTTCCATACAAAGCAGAAAATCTCTCCCAGGCTGTATCTTTTGAAACCACGATAACAGTATCCACCTGCTGCATCTGTCCAATTTTCTCGAGCAGATCATTCAGTGCGATGGAATCATCTGCAATATCATCTGAAAGATATGCAGCAACATCTGCCAGTTCAGAGGCCCTATCGATCAGATTTTGGACATTTATTAAAGCAAATACCACCAGGCCCATGAAAAAAAGTGATGCTGCGATGGAAACTATAGAGGCGACAGTCATCAGTTTTGCCTGATAAAACCCCCGCACTGCTTCTTTAAGGAAATAATAAAGAAGTCTCATTTTTTGATTTATTTGCCCTTAAAAGGATAACTCTGACGATTCACCCTAAAATCTTAGCTGAATCAGATAAGGTCAGTTAATAAAATAATATGAAGCACAGAAAAACGGTGGTGCTCCAGGCTGGAACCGACTCTTAGAGCTTTTACTGAACCCTAAGGAACCCATCCTCTGTAACTTTAAGAATTGAAGCCTCTATGTTCTCTCCAGTAACACTATCAAAAGAGATTAAACCGGAAAGCCCCTGATAATTCTGAGTCCTTCTGAGGTTCTCATTTATTTTGATAGGATCATTTCCTGCACCAGCCAGCGCTTTCATAACCAGGGCTGCAGCATCATAACCGAGTGCAGAAATCCGGTCGGGTTCAGCATTGAATCGTGATTTATAAGCAGATTTGAAATCCAGCCACGATTTTTGGTTCTGATCCAATTCAAAACTGGTAGAAATAATTGCATTGGAGATATATCTCTTTCCATCCTTAATCACTTTAGAATTATGCCATCCATTGGAACCCAGCATCTGAGTACGAATACGGTGAAAATAAACCTGTGGAGCAAGCATGACGATATCATCTGCATCACCGGGCATAAAAAGTCCACCCACAGAAAGCGTGGAATCAAGGTATTTGAGACTATCTGAACGGCTGATTCTGCCTTTAAAATCCAGACCTCTTTCCAGAGCATTCTTTTCCAGATAACGTTCGAGGAGCCTGGAGCGCAAATTTAGAAAATGAGCAGAAAAATCATTGGAACCTTCTTCATAGTAGTCCTCAAAAACCAGCTCAAGATTTCTCTTTTGTATCTCAGCCCTGAAACTTTCTGCAAGAATTTTTCCATAAGCACTGTTGGGTGCAAGAATGGCATAATCGCCAATATTTAAATTTTCAGCAGCATAACGAGCCACTTTTTTCCCTAAAACTCCTAAAGTTACATTCATCTGATAGATGTTTTTGCCTAAAGCGGCTATCCCATCATCGGTAGCAGTAGGAGATATCATAATCGTCTGTTTACCCATCAGCATGGCAGCACTGACCGTTGCAGTGTGGCTTAAAACAGGTCCTATTATCACCGGAACCCTGTGGTCCTCAACAAGTTCTCTGGTACGCCGGACAGTCTCAACCATGTTACCTTTGGTATCAAGCACAACCGTCTTTGCAGTTGTCCCATTTAAATAGTTTGCCTGATCAACCGCCAACTGTACTCCCTGATAAATGCTTCTGCCGATTTCAGCTTCATCACCAGAAATAGGAACCAGTACGCCGATTAGAACCACACCCCGTTGTTTCTGCTGAGCCAAAGAGATGAGTTCTCTTATCCTTGAATCATAAACCGAACGGGGATACATATTACGAAATTCCTCGGCATAATTTTGTGCTTTGGTAAACTGACCTATCGAAGAGAAATTAGCGATTTCATGAAATTTAACTACTTCCAGAAGCTTCATATTTAGAGGCATGGTGGAGAGAATCTCGAATTCTTTGGCAGTAAGCTGCTTACAGATTTTTTCGGTATTCGAAAGAATAAGGGAATCGATGGTTCTGGAGACCCCGGCTTCAAGTGCATTGGAAAATGAGGTAAGCGCCTGCTGATATTTTTCCCCCTTTGCCAAGGCAACACCGGTAACATAATAGAGGCGGGGAAGGAAGACAGATTGAGGAAATTTCTGACGAAACATAGAAAAAAGCCGGTAAGCCGATGAATAATTTTCTTTTCTGATCAATGCTTCGATAATCAGTGGAACCATCTTTTCAGATTCCGCATTCCTGCCATATTTTTTAAGATAGATTCGCCCAACTGCAATTGTAGAGTCGTACTTGCCCTGACTGTAAAGCCTGACAGCTTTATCAAAATCGACGCTACTATCAACCCTGGCCGGGATAAGCATTAGCCCTAAGACAAAAGTAAGCCCCCAAATTGACCTTTTCATATTCTACTCCAAAAAATATCTGCCAAACTCTGTAGTATCGAGCGATGAGATGTTTCGGCGCAGCTTTTCCTGCTCAGAAACCTTCCCTGGGATATTCTTTTCCAAAACAGAATCACTTACAAAAATCGGTGTGGAACATCTCATAGCCAGCGCTATCGCATCACTAGGTCGGCAATCTATAAAAATCATGCTGTTTTCATGGGCAACCTGTAATCGCGCCTGAAGGCTCTGTTCGATCATATCATAAATTACGACTCTGCTCAAGACTCCACCAAGCTGTTCAAGAATAATTCTTGCCAGATCAATTGTGAGTGGTTTTTCTGGAACAACTTTCAAACTTTCAATAGCAATCGCACTTGCCTCCAAAGGACCAATAGGTACCGGGAGAGTCCGTGAGCCGCTTATTTCTTTAAGAATAACCAAAGGTGAATTTCGACCAGGATCAACCGCAAAAGATGCCACCTCAACCTGAATCAGCATGTACAACTCCTGCTGCTATAAAAAGATTAACATTACTGACTTAAGACTTAATCCAACAAATCGGTCGCTGAATCAGGTCTTACAAAAAAATACACTCGCTTTAGAAAATTATCAAAAATTTTGCATAACCGTATAATTACTGCTCGCCCAAGGGAAGACTAAATATACCGAGCGTATTTCTACAGTTAAATCGTCAATAACCTCAGAAGAAACAGAGAGAGGGCCTTCCGAGATATGCCATGAAATTATATTTGGAAGCTGTACTTTTTCAATGAAATGGATTTGTTATGAAAAGCCTGGTTACATTTTTAGTTCGCTTCCGCCTGCTTATCGTCGCTCTGTTATTATCAGGGACTTTTTTTTTCGCCTACTTTATTTCCACCATAAAAATTGATAATGACACTTTTAACTCCATCCCCAACACCCTGAAAGCAAAAATCGATTATGAGAGACTTAAAAAAGAGTTTCCCACCCATTTTACCATTCTTTTTCTGGCAGAATTCAGCTCAGGAACTCTTTCTGAAAAGATCGATTCCCTTCGCAGTTGGAACCAGGAATTTAATACTCTTCCGGGAATTTTAAATGTTGCAGACCTCAACACTGTGCAGATACCGATAAAAGGGGGCTTTTTAGTCAGAAGCGATTTTCTGGTTTCCCGGAAAGACTCCCTGAGTGAAGAAAAGATCCGCGATCGAATCAGCAAGAACCGGGAACTTTCCAAAACTTTTATATCCGAAGATGAATCTGTGGTAGGAATGATTCTAAATGTAGAATCGATGTCTGAGAGGAATACAATCTTTAACAGAATCATTGCCAAATCTGAAGCCATTAACCAGAGTCCATATATTAAAACTTACATGACCAGTGAAGGAGCCGCGCCCTATTCGATAACCAAACTAATGCGCAGGGACTTTAGTTTGTTACTGCCTTTGTGCTTTGGATTGATCTTTTTGCTTTTGTATGCCATATTCCGCAACCTTCTCCATGTTATCGCCACCCTTGTTCCCATAATACTAGCACTGATCTGGACATTTGGTTGTGTTGGCCTTTTTGAAGTTCCCTTTACCGTTGTTCTTTCCATAATTCCGGTTATAATATTTCCAATCGGAGTAGCTGATTGTATACATATTCTGAAAACATTTTCAGAGCAGAAAGCCATCTGCAAAGGAAACATCACCGAGGCACTGACTATTACCTATAAGGAACTTGTTAAACCATGCTTTCTTACCTCCCTCACCACCCTTATAAGTTTCATGTCTTTTGCCTTTACCGAAATCTCATGGACCCGATATTTTGGAATATTTACAGGCGTAGCAGTTCTACTGGCGTTTGTTTTCAACATAATTATTCTTCCGATGTTTTTATTACTGGACAAATCTTCCGTTTCATACAGAAATACCACTGTTAACAATAATGGGCCATTGGATTATCTATGGAATGGAATAACATGGTTTACCCTGGAAAGTAAAAAATGGATCTTTATCCTCCCTGTACTGGCGACTGCCTGCATCATCGGCTTCAATATGGTAAAAGCTGACAGTAATCCAATTTCCATGTTACCACAAAACAGCATCATCCGCAAATCGGATCAATTTATGAATAAGCATTTTGGTGGTACCCGTTTTTTTACAGTAATGCTCGAATCTGAAGATTCCACCCTTACTACCATTGGTCAATGGGAAAAGGTTCAGCAAATTACTGAATTTATCAACTCACTAGATGGGGTGGGCGAAGTAAGTTCTATTATGCCCCTTATCACCCGCCTGAGCACAATGCTGAGCAATCAGCCAATCTCAAATGCAGCAATCTCCATGATCACTTCCACCAAAGATTTTTTCGGAAAAGGTTATTCTGCTTACCTGAAAGGCTTTTTATCTGAAGACAGACACAAAACCCGACTTAATGTTATCTGCAAAAACACCGGGTCTGCAAGTACTTTACAAACTGCAGAGATTATTGAAAAATATGTTTCTGAAAATTTTAAAGACTATAGGGTAACCATATCCGGGCCTGCAATACTCCTGGATGCTATGGGCGAGTTACTGGTAAAGACCCAGATCTCCAGTCTGATTACCACCTTTATCCCGGTATTTCTGTGTATGGCATTATTATTTAAATCGATCCGTATCGGAATATTTTCAGTCTTTCCAATTATTTTAGCAACTACATTTATATATGCACTCATGGGCCTGATGGGAATAACCATCAACTCCATTACTGTGGTTACTATGAATACCTGTATCGGAATAGGAATCGATTATGCAATCCACTTTATTTCCGGTTATCTGCACACCCACAAGGGAGGAGACCGCAAATCTACCCTCAGAGCAGTTATTAAAAATAAAGGAACCCCGATTTTTTTTAACACCCTGGTAGTCGGGCTGGGATTTTTTGTTCTGGCCTTCTCCAGTTTTCCACCAAACAGGGATTTTGGAATTCTGGTTTTAATATCAATGATTGTGAGTGCCCTCTTTTCAATAATATTTTTAACTGTTTTGATTAATAAATTCGGAATAGGCACAAATAATTCGGGAAAGGAAACCGTATGAAAAATATTGCCCTGATCATAGCAACCTTTTTAACCCTGGTATCTGCAATAAGTGCAGAAAAAGCAGTATCCCTTAATGGTACCTGGTGTGTTGGAGAAGAAGGTTTTATTCTGAAGTTTTCCGGAAAAGATTCTCTTCATGTGACCAGCAGCACTGATGAGAGTATACAGGCAAAAGGTTCTTATAAAAAAAATGATACCAGCTTCACCGCAACAGTTATTAATGGCGATGTTACCATGAAAATGAAATACCTTTATCGCTGGTGCAGCAAGGATTCTATAATGGCCAAAGCTGAACAGTTCACAATTAATGATGAGCCGATAAATTCACCAGAAGAGTGGATGTCTATGGTAAGATGTAAGGAATCGCCAAGTGAAAAGAAAACCGACTATTAAACAACCACAAAAACTTCTGTAAGGGAAAAACTGAGAAAATTCTAAACCCCATAAAGTACACATAGTATTTTGTTGCAAATCTAACAGGATAAAAATTAAAAAAAATAAATGAAGATTACTTTTATTTACCCCAAGTTTGACAAATTTCTTGAGACATACCCTGAGTTAGCTGAATTTCCGGCTATAGCTGCGACTTGGGCATTCCGAATGCCTCCAGCTATGGGAATCCCAATCCTGATAAACCTTCTGCCCTCTGATATCAGCTGGCGAATAATCGATCAGAACATTGAAGAGATGGATTATGGTGACGATGCAGACCTTTTCGCAATCAGCTTCTTTACTCCCCAGGCCGGCTATGCCTATGAAATTGGTGATAGATTACTTAAAATGGGAAAAAAAGTGTTGATGGGTGGGATGCATCCATCTATGGCACCAGAGGACACTGCTTCCCACTGCGATTCGCTGTGTATTGGAGAGGCAGACACAATCTGGTTAACAATAATAGATGATTTCAAGAAAGGTACATTAAAAAAAGTGTACCAATCCCCCTTCCCTGAACCACACCAGATTGCCTCCCCCAAACCAGACATATTCGCCATAGAAAATAAGTATGACTGGCATGCTTCCCTTATTTCGGTAACCAGGGGGTGCCCATTTGGATGTGACTGGTGTAATGTACCTATCTATCAGGGAAACAAAATCCGGTTGAGACCAATGGAAACCGTGGCCGAGGAAATAAAGAAACTCTCCGGAAAAGAATTTTACGTTACCGATGATATGATAATGCTCAACAGGCCCAAAATTCAGAAATATGTGATGGAGCTTTGTGAGAGGATCAAAGATTATAAAGTTAATATGTTTCTTTCCTGCTCCCCGGCCATGAATACTGATCCAGCATTTCTGGATGCGATCGCATCGGCCGGTGCCAAAAGCATGTACACAGTTTTTGCCAGCGATCCAATAAGCCAGCGTTTCTATGCCCGGCATCCTGGAATATGGCAACGAACCCTTGATCTGGTAAAGCAGCTGGAAGACCGGGGAATACGCTTTTTTGGCTCTTTCGGTGTGGGCTTTGACTCCTGTATGGAAGACCAGTTTGATCTTATTCTGGAGTTTTGTGAAAAAGCTTCTGTTAAAACTGCAGAATTTTTCATTGCCACACCTTTTCCTGGTACCGCTTTCTGGAACAAGATAAAAAGCGAAAACCGTTTTATCGAGACAGACTGGCGAAAGTTTAATTGCGCCAATGTGGTATTCAAGCCAAAACACACTACAGAAAAGCAGCTTCGGGATGGTTTTGTAATGTTGTGGCGGGAATTTTTCCGTAAAGTCGATTATGAGGAGTCGCTTTCTTCATTTCATCAGAAGCTGGAAAATATTCTGAAATCAAGAGAATTTTCTCAAGAAGTCAAAGATGCAGTATCACGGGGAATTAAACAAAACCGAATAAAGCTAAACAGTCCCTCAGTCCAACATTGATTAACCGGAGAGATTATGAGCAAAAAGGCAATTGTAACTGGCGGTTCACGGGGAATCGGTGCTGCCATTGTGGAAACACTTACCAGAGAAGGTTTTGAAGTAGTATTCAGTTATCTTTCCAACAAGGAAAGCGCAGATACTCTGGTAAAGAAAATAACCAATCAGGGCGGCAAAGCCGCTGCCTTCCAGCTGGATACCTCCGATTATGAATCGGCCATTAATTTTGTTAATAAGGCAAAAGAATTCCTCACCGAAGTAGATGTGCTGATTAACAATGCCGGTATCACCAGGGACAAAAGCCTCTTTATAATGCAGAAAGAGGAATGGGACAGCGTCATAAACACCAATCTCAGTGGTTACTTCAATGTCACAAGACAGTTGATCGGATATTTTTTCAAGAACAAGCGTGGATGTATTATAAATATCTCTTCTGTGAGCGGACTGGTAGGGATCGCAGGACAAACCAATTACTGTGCCTCAAAATCCGGTATTATCGGTTTTACCAGAGCTCTTGCCAAAGAAGCCGCCAAACTGGGGATACCGGTAAACTGTATTGCCCCAGGATATATAGATACCGAAATGACCCGTCTTCTTCCGGAAAAACATCTTGAAGAAATCAAAAACATGATCCCAATGCGCAGAATAGGGAAAGCTCAGGAGGTAGCGGACCTGGTTTCTTTCCTCTGCTCAGAAAAAGCCCGATATATAACAGGGCAGGTATTTGCTATTGATGGCGGACTTACAGCCTAATTCTAAAATGGAGATCTCATGTTCGATATTTGTGAAATAATGAAAAACGTACCACACCGGTACCCGTTTCTGCTGATAGATCGGGTCATTGCATTTGAGCCAAATCAATCGGTTACAGTTTTAAAAAATATTACCATAAACGAAGCACAGTTCCAGGGTCACTTTCCTGGTAAACCTGTATTTCCCGGAGTTTATATTATTGAAAATATGGCTCAGGCGTCCTGT
>CAYPMS010000054.1:0-22964 GCA_964411655.1 uncultured Fibrobacter sp. | reverse complement strand
ATGCGGTGGGAGGCAGATCCGGATGTTTACAAAGCGTAGGTATTTTAACCTGTACCTTTTCGGCAGCCTCCAGAATGGTCGTACCTTCGGAGACACTTACAGAAATTCCGTTTATTTTTGCCTTTATCATAATGTTTACACCCTTGCTATCGCTTCAAATTTGCACACATCAAAACATCTTCCGCATCTGATGCATTTGGCCTGATCTATGGTATAACCAATTTGCCGATCACCAGTTATTGCGGAGACAGGACAGTTTTTCATGCACAGGCCGCATTTTTTGCATTTCTCAGCAATCACTTCATAGTGAGCCAATTTGGTGCATTTGCCTGCCCGGCATTTCTTTTCATTCACATGCTGCAGATATTCTGCTTCAAAATATTTTAATGTAGACAATACCGGATTTGGAGCAGTCTGTCCTAAAGCACAAAGAGATGCCTTCTGCATTGCCTGAGCGATGCGGCGCAAACTGGTGATATCCTCCAATTCTGCCTTACCATCACTTATCTTTTCTAAAATTGAAAGCATCTGGTAACCGCCAATCCGGCAGGGAGCACATTTTCCACAGGATTCATCGACACAGAATTTCAGGTAGAATTTAGAGATGTCAACCAGACAGTCATCTTCATCCATTACAATCATTCCACCGGAACCCATAATCGAGCCCAATTCTATAAGATGCTCATAACTAACCGGGGTATCCATATACTTTTCAGGGATAACACCGCCAGAAGGTCCTCCGGTCTGAACGGCAATCAGTTTCTTACCTCCTGCAATTCCGCCACTGATACCAAAGACGATCTCCCTTAACGGAGTACCCATAGCGATCTCTACCAGTCCGGAATTGGCCACTTTACCGGTAACCGCAAACACCTTTGTTCCTTTGGATTTCTCTGTGCCAATGGATGAAAACCATTCTGCACCTCTCTGGAAAATTGCCGCTATATTAGCCAGAGTTTCAACATTGTTAATAATCGTTGGTTTATCCCAAAGCCCGCGGTCAGATGGGAAAGGGGGACGGGGACGTGGTGTACCACGTTTACCTTCAATAGAGGCTAACAAAGCAGTTTCTTCACCACATACAAAAGCACCTGCACCCAGCCGGATTTCCAGATCGAAATTAAAAGATGAACCTAAAATGGAATTGCCAAGTAAGCCTCTCTGGTATGCCTGTTTCAATGCCTTCTCCACTCTTTCGATAGCCAGCGGATATTCGGCACGAATATAGAGGAAACCTTTACTTGCCCCTATAGCATAACCGGCGATGATCATTCCTTCGATAACAGAGTGAGGGTCACCTTCCAGAACGCTTCGATCCATGTAAGCCCCTGGATCTCCTTCATCGGCATTGCAGACTACATACTTTTCGGTTCCGAAAGAATTTCTGGCCAAATTCCATTTCAACCAGGTAGGAAATCCGGCTCCTCCTCTTCCCCTGAGGCCGCTTTTTTTCATCTCTTCGATAACCTGCTCAGGTTTAAGATCAAACAGACATTTTGCAGCCGAAACATAACCGCTGCGGCTGATGTAATCATCAATGTTTTCAGGATCAACGATACCACAGTTACGCAGGACGATTCTGGTTTGTATATGTTCGTTACGGTACAGAAGATCTTCAATGGGCGTTCCCTGTTTTACAGTTACATTGAGTATCTGTTCAATTTGATCCAACTGCACATTAGTATAAATGATATCCATGGGAATAATCTTTACCACTACACCTTTATTGTAAACACCCAGGTTGGCAGCCCGAACCACCTGAATATCATTCTCCATCCCCAGGTCACGTGCAGCTTTAATGAATTGGGACTGGTAATCTCTGGTGACATCACTGCTCAGTCCGGTGTCTTTAATCAGAATAACAGTTTTACACATAATGAATTTACCTCCTGACCGGCAGATCATAAATATGGTCGTTAACCAGACGTTTCCCGCAGACATGCTCTTCCATAATGCGTAAAGCAACCTCATTGTTGACCATTCCATAGGTTACCACGGGAAGCCCTTCCACATATACCTCTATCAGCGGTTCAGCATAACACATCCCTACACAGCCAGTCCTTTTAAGTTCAATCTGCACATCCCTGCGTTTGATTTCTTTGGCAAGTGTATCATAAACACCCTGTGCCCCGGCAGCAATACCACAAGTACTCATGCCCACTTTAATATAGGGATGCACTGGGGGATTTGTCGATGCTGCCGCCAGCAGATCTTCTCTTGTCATTTTACTCATACTCATCCCTCTTTCCTGTATTTAGAAAGGATTGTTGCTACCTCTTCCCTTTTTACTTTTCCATGGATTTCCCCATTTACCATCATCACCGGTGCCAATCCACAACATCCCAGGCATCTCACCACATCAAGATGAAAAAGGCCATCAGAGGTGGTCTGTCCTTCTTTGACATTAAGCATCGACTTAACCTCCTCTACCAGCTCCGGCGCTCCTTTGAGATAGCAGGCAGTGCCCAGGCAGATAGAAATGTTATACTTTCCTGGGGGATCGAGTTTAAAGTAATTATAGAAAGTAATCACCTCATAGATCCTGGCCATTGGAATATCCAGAAGTTTGGACAGTTTCATAGAGACATCACGAGGTACATAGCCATACTGATTCTGGATTTCGTGAAGAATCATTATGAGGCTACCCTTTTTTTCACGCCACTTTTCGGCCAAAGCGGCAATATCTTGAGTGGCCGAACCGTTCTGCACCATAAAAAACGCTCCTTCTATGGAGGAAAGTCTGTTATTGTGAAAGCAGTCACTTTAGTTGCGCCTTTCTCACCCTTCAGTCTAGTTAATATACACCCTTTACCTATAACAGGCAATACTATCTTGTGATTAAATTAACATCAGGTGTCCTGTTTTTGTGAAACAGTCCGCTTTTATTCGCACAATAACCGCAATGGCGCTAAAATTCAGCCTATAGTTTTTCTGATTGAAGCATAAAAGATGACTTTATGTGAATTGGAACACATTAATGTTGACCCACAGCTCTCCATCCCTTATTTTGGGCAAGTAAGAACAAAAGCCTATATTGTGAACAGGAGTAACGTTATGGTAACCAATAAAAATTCTATTCTCCGTCTTTCCCGCTACAAAAACGCACTATACCGGTTTAAAACTATAGGTTTTTTCAAAATCTTCTCTGATTACCTGGCCGATGCTGTGGGAGTTACCAGTGCACAGGTCCGCAAAGACTTCTCTCTTTTTGGTATCTCAGGAAACAAACGGGGCGGATATCAGATCGATGCCCTGATCGAGAAACTCAATGATATACTGGGGAAAAATGAATTACAGAAAGTGATTTTAGCCGGGGCAGGTAACCTTGGATCTGCTCTTATGAAGTATAAAAGCTTTGAAAAAGAGGGAATTAAAATCGTAGCTGCCTTCGATATCGATCCTGCCAAGCATAACCCTAAGCTCCCGGTACCGGTCTTTCCTCTTGAGGAACTGGAGAACTTTGTAAAAAGTCATAACATAAAAATCGGAATCATCTGTGTTCCTGATATTGCCGCTCAACATACTCTGGATATAATGATAAAGGCTGGAATAAACGGTGTTTTAAATTTTGCTCCCATACAGCTTAAGACCGCAGAAAACTGTATTGTAAGCAATGTCAATCTGGAGACTGAGCTGGAAAACTTGATCTATTTTGTTAACGCCTTGCAGAAAGCTCCAAATGTGCGCCTCACCGATGACTGAATCTCACCATCGCTTATGTTTGAAAAACAGCAAAGATGCAGTCAATGCTATAATCGATAAAAGCATAACCAGCGAAAAAGCAGCCGGATTGTCCTGCAATGGAATTTTTACGTTCATGGAAAAAACACTGACCACAAAGGTAGGGACCATAATAGCTACAGTCAATATGTTCAGGGTTTTCATTAGACTGTTCAGGTTGTTGCTGACTATGGATGCGCGGGCTCCGGTAAGACTGGAGATAATGTTTGAATAAATCTCGGTCTGTTTGAGACACTGGTTATTCTCGATCCAGATATCATCCAGAAATTCCTGATTGGATACACTGAAGCCTATCCTGGCAATATTGTTTTTCAGCTTTTCAATCAACACTGCGTTTGAATGAATAGCATTAAGGTAATAAACCAGGCTCTTCTCCAGAGAAAACATATGAAGCAGAAATTTGTTGTCCACCGAAGTATTAACCTTCTGTTCCAGTTCATCGGAGACCATGTTTATCACCCGCAAATGCTGCAGGAAATGGGATATTGAGCGGTAAATTATCTTCAGCATCACGTCAAGTAATGTTTTTACTTCATAGCTGCTTCGGCCATCGAAAAGAGGGACATCTTCACTTATAAGGATTATCATCTTCTCCTTAAATACAAAGATACCCATTGAGGCTACTTTAAAAAGGAACTGTTCGTCTGATGAAAAATTACGCGGCCGTTTAAAAATCACCGCAAAATGATTCTGTTCAAATTCCAGCCTCGAAAGTTCATCAGGATCAAATGCAGAATTAACCGTGTGTTCATCCAGTTGAAAATTCTCGGTCAGAAAATCAATCTCATCTTTATCCGGACTGATAAAGACCAGTATTCTGGGATTCTCTTCTTCAGTTGGAACAATCGCTCCGTTTTCAAGCTCAAACTTTTTCAGCATAAAAACCTTGAATTGGCGAAAAAATATTTACCTCATGCAGAGAAAAACGTGAGCGATTTTTCCTGCAATCACATTTCGGAGATCAGAATCTGCAACCGCCAGAATTCAAGATCGCGGAGATGGAGTTCTCTATTTTGAAGGTCTGTAAAGCATAGACAGCTTTGTACTCTACTCCGCTTTCTTTTTGGCAGTTTTCTTTTTGACAGGTGTTGCCCCTGAAGCCCGGGCACGTTTTGGTTTAGGTGCTTCTGTGGCAACAGCCTCTTCTTTTTGGGCCGATATAGCCACATTCTTTACTTTTTCCATTTGCTCTTTTTCTTTTAAGAGCTTTTGCTCTTCTTCTTTAATCTCTTTTTCAGCCTGGGTCCAGTCCTGAATATGATAACCATGCTGACCACCACGTGCCAGAAACAGTTCATATGCACGTTTTGCGATTCTCTCCTGCAGTGACTCCATTATGCTGCCTCCTTGTTGGTGTTATCCAATAAAGTACTTAAACATGTGTTCTGGTGAAATGTATTAAATAATTTCTAATACCTTATTTTTAAAGAGTTAATTATATATTATTGAACCAGCAATTATCAATGCACATTTTTTTTAAATAATCAGAACACATTCTCAATAACAGCAGTGCTCTTTATTATGAAATCGGGTTATTATAAAATTATTTTCATCTTAACAATATTTTTTCACTTTATTACAGAATTGCTATGAATCAATCGTTATGACTCAAAAAGAAAAAACAGTTCAGTTTCTTTCGGGAGATGAAGCTCTGGGAAGAGGTGCTTACGAGGCCGGGCTCGGTGTGGCTTGTGCTTATCCTGGTACCCCCTCGACTGAGATACTGGAGTATCTCTCCCAATACAGTGAAGTCGACTCTCAGTGGTCGGTAAATGAGAAGGTCGCTTTCGAAGTTGCTTTAGGAGCAGCAATCGGAGGCGTTCGCAGCCTTTATGCCTCTAAACATGTTGGGCTGAACGTAGCGATGGATCCACTTATGACCGCTTCCTATACCGGAATTAATGCCGGTTTCGTGATAGTCGTTTGTGATGATCCGGGATTGCATTCTTCGCAAAATGAGCAGGATACCCGCTGGGTCAGCATCTATGGTAAACTGCCCATGATCGAACCTTCCAGTCCCTCGGAGGCATACCGTTTCATTAAAGAGGCATTCCAGATCAGTGAGCAGTATGATACACCGGTTCTGTTTCGCATGACAACCAGAGTAGCACACACCAAGGAAGGTGTACAAATCGCATTGCGAACTGAGAATGAGAAAAAAGCACTTCCTAAAGACATCTCCAAATATGTGATGGTCCCCGGAAATGCATATAAACGCCATATCCTGGTAGAGCAGCGTATCGAAAAGTTAAGCAGTTATGCTGAAACCACCAGCCTCAACACCATTGAAACTGGTAAATCCGGTATAGGATTTCTGACATCAGGAGTTTCTTATCACTATGTAAAGGAGATGTACCCGGATGCTTCGGTTTTAAAACTGGGATTCACCTACCCTTTCTGTGACTCTAAAATCAGAGAATTTTCCAGAGACCTCAAAGAGCTTTACATAATCGAAGAACTCGATCCTTTCATAGAAGAACATGTCAAAACTCTTGGAATACCAATTAAAACGAAGGAGAACAGTTACAGAATCGGTGAACTGCAGCCCCAGGATATTCCCCGCATAGTTCAGGGTTTGCCACGCATAGAGGTAAAGTCAACTGCACGGAAACCGGTTCTTTGTCGTGGATGTCCACATCGATTCGTATTCACAATCTTAAAAAGACTTAAAGTTACTGTTGCCGGAGATATCGGATGCTATACTCTGGGGGCAACTCCTCCATTATCAGCACTTCACACATGTATCTGCATGGGCGCTGGAATTACAATACATGAAGGATTGCGGCGTGCACATCCTGACCAGAAAATCCTGGGTGTCATTGGTGATTCCACCTTTATCCATTCCGGAATAACCGGGCTCATCAATGCAGTTTACAATAACATGAAAGGCCTGATTATCATTCTGGATAATTCCACCACAGCCATGACAGGAGGTCAGAATCATCCAGGCACTGGTCAGACTATCACCGGCCAGAAAGCTCCCAAACTGCTTCTGGAAGAGATCTGTAAAAGCTGTGGCGTATCAAATGTGGATGTCTTGACGCCTTTTAAATTCAAAGAGCTGGAAACACTGATACAGCAGCGACTGGCAGAAGATGCACTTTCTGTAATTATCGCAAGAGAGCCATGCAGACTGATTGAGCGAAGAAGGAGTCCTGCGCCACAATATGACCAGACCAAATGTAAAAAGTGCGGTCTCTGTCTCAGTATCGATTGTCCCGGAGTTGTCAAAACCGAAGATGGCTATATATCCATCGATCAGGAGACTTGTGTTGGTTGTAATCTCTGTGTAGAAATCTGTTCACCAAAAGCTTTGAGGCAACATGCGTAATTCAAACGTTTACAACATACTTTTCTGCGGAACCGGCGGTCAGGGTGTCCTGAAGGCATCCGAGGTGTGCGGCGTTGCTGCTGTTAACGCCGGGTTTAAGGTTAAAAAATCGGAAGTACACGGAATGGCCCAAAGGGGCGGTTCCGTAGAATCACATCTTCGTATAGGTAAAGAGATTTACTCTCCCCTTATTATACCAGGTCAGGCAGATTTTCTGGTCTCCTTCCATGAGGGGGAAACTAAGCGGATGCAACATTTCCTCAGTTCACAGGGGGTTGATTTCACACCATTTCTGGAAAAAGCAGACCAGTTGCCCGATCACCGCTTCAAAAACACTTTTTTCCTGGGAGTCCTGGCATCCAGACTTCCCATCCCGGAAGAAAACTGGTATGATGCAATCAAAACCGTTATAGGAAAAAAAATCGATGAAAATATAGAAATTTTCAGGATGGGTTTAGCTGTTTGAGTTTCGTAATAAACATCGTAATTATTACAGAAAACTTTCTTTTTCCAAGGCTTACTGATGGATATTACATACTGGAATGCTTATGAGGAAACACTGGATAAAGATGCTCTGAGAGAACTGCAACTGATCCGGTTACGGCAGACCGTTGGACAGGCACTTAAAACCGATTTTTACAAACGCCGTCTGAATAAAGTTGGAATAAGCTCCGGCGATGATATAAAAACACTCGATGATATCCGCAGGATTCCTTTTACCACCAAGGATGACCTGCGTGAGGCATATCCCTTTGCCATGCTGGCAATCGATCTGCACGATGTCATTCGTTTGCATACATCAAGTGGTACAACAGGAACTCCCACTGTCATTTATCACTCCAGAAGCGATATAGATAACTGGACTGAACTGATGGCCCGCAGTATCATTTCTACCGGAGTCAACCGGGGAGATATTTTTCAGAACATGACCACCTACGGCCTTTTTACCGGAGGTTTGGGGTTTCATTACGGTGCTGAACGCATAGGAATGCTGGTCATTCCAGCCAGTTCCGGAAAAACCAATCGACAGATTATGCTCATGCGTGATTTCGGAACCACAGTGGTGCATGCTACCCCCAGTTATCTGCTGCACATCTCTTCTCATATCAACTCAGGTGAGATAAAACGCTCAGACCTTAAGATCAGAAAAGCATTTCTTGGTGCAGAACCATATTCTGAAGAAACCAGAAAGAAAATCGAAGAGCAGTTGGATATCGATGCCTATAACTCTTATGGTCTCTCAGAGATGAATGGACCGGGAGTCGCTTTTGAATGTGTTTACAAAAACGGAATGCATGTCTGGGAAGATGCTTTTTTTCTGGAAATGATCAACCCGGATTCTCAGGAAGTAATTCCAGATGAAAATGAAGGTGAAATTGTTTTTACCACTCTTAATCGCCAGGCCACGCCTCTGCTGCGATATCGTACCCGTGACCTCTCCTATGTTATGGGCGGAGAATGTCCATGTGGTCGTAAACACAGAAGGATTGCCAGAATAAAAGGGCGCAGCGATGATATGCTGATCATTAACGGAGTTAACATCTTCCCTTCACAAATTGAAAATGTGATAATGAAAGTTCCTGAAGTAGGGACCAATTACCAGATAGTAGTGGATAAGCAGGGTGCTCTGGACAAATTAACAGTGAAAACCGAGCTTTACTCAAAGATCTTTAATGGTGACTTTTCATTGCTATCAAATATCAAATTAAAGCTCCAGACAATGCTGAGGGACACTATTCTGATAACCCCCACCATTGAACTGCATGAACCAGGAGGATTACCGGTTTCTGAAGGTAAGGCAAAGCGTGTCTTTGACAACCGACCGAAAATTTGAATTGTTTCCGAAAGGATCGATTACCATGACTGAGCAGATCAACATTTTTGTGGACAACAAACCGGGGCGACTGTGCAGCATTACACAGGTACTCAGTGAAAACAACGTCAATATCAGAGCTATTGTGGTAAATGACAGAGAGCAGTTCGGTATCATCAAAATACTTGCAGACAATCCGAGAAAAGCACATCATGCGCTGAGTACCAGCGGTTTCGCCTGCGCTCTTAAAAAAGTGCTGGCAGTAGTGGTGGACGATAAACCTGGAGGGCTATATTCTCTGACTCAGCATCTCTGCGACTGTGGAATCAACATAATCGATTCTTATGGATTTGTGATTGATTCGAGAAAAGAGGCAGTTTTGTGTATCGAAGTCAATGAATATGAAGAAACAAGAAAAAACCTGGAAAGTAAGGGTTACAGGATACTGGAAAGTAGCGAGCTTTATGATTTATAGTTTCAAACTGCACTGATAGCTACCTTCTGCCCCTTAAATCACTTACTCCTAAATCCCCCAATGGTATGGACTTTAAGATCATACAATGCTACTGTGAACTCGATCTTCCGTTCTTAAGTCCCCGTCGGGGATTTATAGATACTCCATTTCATCCAAATTTATCTATCCTTGCCTCCGTAGTCTTAATTAGAAGAACTTTAAAAGAATTCAGGTTGTACACTTTTGGCCTTTTTTCCCCAGTACAGGCATCAAGAAAATGTAAAAGATCATGAATAGCTTTAAAATCATGATAATTGACGATGACCCGGTTATTAGAGAACTTCTCTATTTTAACCTGAGTATGAGAGGATATGAGGTCATCTCCTGTGCCAGCGGCCAAAAAGCACTGGAAATTTTCGCGCAGGAAAAACCGGATCTGATATTGCTGGATGTCATGATGCCAGAGATGGATGGATGGGAAGTTCTGAAAATTTTGCGGGATCATCATGACTCCAGCGATGTTAAAATCCTGATGTTAACAGCTAAAAGCACCGAACGGGACAAATTAATTGGAAAATCGATTTTGAAAGCAGACGAATATGTTACCAAACCTTTTGATCTTGAATCGTTATTGAAATTGATCGCTGAATCATTACAACAGGAATAAACATGAAACTTTTCATGACAAAGTTGAACACACATTAATAAAGGCAGACTTTATGCTTTAACATATAGTACATGTTCCAGGAGATCAGAGAATGCCTCATAAAAATACTTCAACTAAGCGTATCGAAATTACTGGGGATTCGCTTTCTCCCGGAATTGCCATCGGTAACACCTATCGTTTCAAACAAATCGACCTTGAGTCATTGCGAAAAAACAGTTTCCCTATTGAAAATATCACTATAGAACTGGATCGTCTGGATCATTCCATAAAAAAAAGCAAAGATCAACTGCTCAGCCTACAGAAAACTGCTTTGGAAAACCATAAAAAAGATGTCGCAGACATATTTGCTGCTCATGTACAGCTTTTGCAGGATCAGACCTTTATTCAAAGCATTAAAGACGCCGTCAAACTGGAATTACTGAATGTAGAGCACATTCTTTCGGTAAAAATTGGAGACCTCGAGCAAAGTTTCAGTACTATCAGCAATGAGACTGTAAGGACCCGTTTGTTTGATATTCAGGATGTTTATCAGCGGCTTCTAAGAAATCTTCTGGAAATCGAACATGTCAGAGTCACTCCTCTTCTCAGATCAAAGAGCAATCCAATTCTCATTGCAGAGCATCTTCTGCCATCAGACATAGCGCTTCTTGAATTCCGCAAAATAGCTGGAGTAATAATTGAGGAATCCAGCGCGGTTTCCCATGTAGCAATTATCACCCGTTCATTTGGAATACCAGCAGTTATCAATATCCCAGGCATTTCAACTCTGGTTCATCCGGACAGTACCATAATAATCGATGGTTATGAGGGGAAAATTATCATCAATCCTTATCCAAAAGAGATCGCCTCATATAAACGTAAAAGAAATGGCTTTGCCAAAAAAGAAGGATCCACAGTTCAGCATCAGCGTCGAAGCATGACCAGAGATGGTATCAGAATTCGACTGGAGGCTAACGCCAATACTCCCGAAGAGGTTCATGATGCTATTTGTGAAGGTGCTGAAGGAATCGGGTTGTTGCGATCAGAATTTTTCTACATGGGACGATCCAGTTTACCAGATCCCAAAGAAGAACTGGACTATTATAAAAGAATACATGAAGCAGCAGATGGACGTCCAGTAACCATTCGTCTTTTGGATCTGGGAGCGGATAAAACTTTGCCTTACGCGAAAGTCCCTTCAGAAGTCAACCCTCAGTTGGGTTTGAGAGGCATTCGCTACCTTTTTGCCAATAAGGAACTTCTCAGTAATCATCTGAAAAATGTCCTGCTTTCAAGCAAGTATGGAACACTCAGAGTGTTGGTTCCATTTGTATCTATAGTGCAGGAGATAGACTACCTTAAAGATTTGATTAAACGACTTATAGTGGAAAATCATCTTATTCATACTCAGATTAAATTAGGAATTATGGTGGAAATACCTTCAGTTATCTGGTCTCTTCCCCTATTTTTGCAGAAAGTAGATTTTCTTAGCATAGGGACAAATGATCTTATTCAGTTTACCGTAGCCAGTGACCGTGAAGATAGAAGACTTGAAGAATACCGCGAGGCATCGGTCCCGATAATGCTAAAGATGATCAGTTATATAGTGCGAATTGCGCACTCTTTTGGTAAAGAGGTGTCAGTTTGTGGAGAAGCAGCTTCTGATCCGCTTATCGCCTCGCTTTTAATAGGAACCGGAATAAGAGAGCTTTCGGTGAGAGTAAATGCCTTGCAGAAAATACGGAAGGAAATCGAAAGCAAATCGGTAGATCAAACCGAAATCGCAGTGCGTGATTATCTGGAGGCATTGAAGGATGGTATAATCTGAAGCATTTGAGTTTCAGATTCGATTTCAAAAGCAGTTTTTAATGGTTTACCACTACCGGAACAGATATAGTTTCACTGTTGCCTTTAAGAATCCGTACCAGATATAAACCATTGGAAAAATTATTCAATTTTATCTCCACACTCTGCTTCCCATAGTTCTTATTTATCTGAAGCTTTCTGATTAGCTTTCCCTGCATATCAAGAACCTCTATGGAGTTATTCTCTTTATCCAGGAGGTATGATGGAATGAGAACACTGTTATTTCGATTTATAATAGCACCTCTGGTTAATACACGGTGATTCTTTACAGATATCGGATCCCCGATTTCCAATTCCTCGATATGCAGACTATCGATGGTTATATTAACGTTTTCGCTTTCGTAGTTTACAATTCGCAATGCGGTAACACTGTTGGTGGAAAATGGTACGGCTGCAGTTTTCCATGACCTCACTGATAACGCAGATTCGGTAAGTGGAATTCGTACTCTGTTCCATGCTGTATTGGGTACCGTAACCTTGTAACCATAGTAAGCACTATCAATAATATCTGTCTGCTCGAGCTCAACATAAAAAGTACCACCTGCTTTGGCACACTTATAATCAAAAACGATACTTTTTGCATCACCTAATGAAACCGCACTACTGTCGCTTTTAAAAGTCATTTTGATACCGACAAAAGGGTGTTCAAGCCTGGTTTTTGCATATAAAATCACGTTGAACCCTAATCCAGATTCTCCATCAGAAGTGTTTTTAGCCGGCAAAGTCGTTGGGTAAGTAGATGAATTCCCCCCAAAGGCCTTGTCATCAAAAAGTTTCCATACACCACCCTGTTTATTGATATAATTTCCATCATCAAAGTCATCGACCAGCACATCTGAGCTTTTGAATGGAGAAAATTTAATACCGGTTATCTCAAGATAAGCGATCGTCTTTTTTGTATCATATACAGACATATCGTCAACGTGCAATTTAGCCTGGACCTGATCATACAAAACAAAGCCCCCCTGATCAGCATCACCATTCCATTTAACTGAAATAGTTGAACCGGTACCTGTAAACTCTTTTACCGCACCGCTTTTGTCACCGGTTATCACAAGTCTCCAGTTCACAGCTTTGCTAAGCTGCGCACTGTACTGTACCGATTCTCCAGAAGCAAAATTAACGCTTGAAGTGTTATCCTCAAGAGCAGAGGTAACTTTAATTGTGGATTGATCATTCAAGTCTTTCATAAAAGCGATCGCACCAGGAATTCCAGCATTATAATCTAAAGCCACCTCCGTATACTTATAATCCTCTGCACTACTGGACCAGGTTCCATCTGCATTAGGTCCGGATATAAGTGCTCCTTCAGGAAGAATATTTTTCCATAAAGCATTTCTGTGATGAACAGCAGTGGGTCCACCATTATACCCGACAATCCAGGATTGCCTGGAAGCTGCATCTTCACCAGAAACCCACTTTAACTGTTTTTCAGCAAATTCACGGTAGGAATCTTTTGGATCAACGATATAAGCCAATGCAGCTGTAAGTGCTGCACATGCAGTACCTCCAGCCATACCCCATTGCTGGTTGAAATAAACTCCATTCATGCTTGGTATCGAAGGGTTATCAATGATTTTACTCAGCAGAAATGTGACATTTGAAATGAGTTCTCCGGGTTGCTCCTGAAATTGGCGCCACAATTCAAATGATACTAATGGGGCTACATTGGTATAACCAATATTGTTGAACATCACATCAGTGTTCTCACGCAGAATCTTCAAATCTTCAAGATACTGCTGGTCCTTGGTTACACGATAGAGCTCAACTGCACCGGCCATCATTTTATCATGCCAGATGAAGCCCGATGGCGTTTTACTTGAATTATAAAATTCACCATACTGTGTACTAACACCTTTGCTTCTTCTGGCCCACCCTGCCTGATAAGCTTCTTTCGCTTTTTTCAGACACAAATCTGCATAGCTTGAATCATATTTTCGATAGAGCTGCGACATAAGAGCTAAAGATGCCGCATATAATCCAGGCACATCAGCGCCATCAGCAAGTCGCACCGGGCGATTACCAACACTTGACGAGTTGGTCGGTCCACCGCAACCATACAAGGGACAAGTGTGATCAGCATCTCCATCACCGATATCATATACGATAGTATTGTTGTTAATTACCGCTTTAATAATATAATCTGTCGCAAATTTTACTTCGTTGAGAATATCCGGAATTCCATCCTTTACATTAAATTTATCCCAACTGTCATAGTCGCTGTACGCGTTTGGGAAAACGTCATATCCTTTGAGAAGAATGTAAACACTGGAACTGAATGGAAGACCGAATTTAACAAAATCACCGGCATCGTACCAACCTCCAGAGAGATCATTGCCATTATAGGAGTCGTTCTGGTGTGGCCAGTTGGAGGTAATACTTTCATAATATGGATTGTGACAGTGCTCCCCTTTAAGACCAGCTCTCTGATAGCGATAGAACCGGATCGTTTTCTTCTGCATATCCTCCCAGTTCTGAGCGGATAACGCCAATGCACAAACAAGAGTTAAAATCAGAGAATGGAATTTCATCATGTCTCAATCCGTAAGATTTGCTGTGTAGTTTTCCAATAAATTTCTGTAACTATGTTTAGTAAACATAGAGTAAAAAATGGTTCAGTTTAAAAATAGTAACCAAAACTTTGTTGCTGTATTGCTTTTTTAGCAACCAGTTTTTATACACTGGAAAAACGAACAATAATAAATTTTGAGTACTGAGTAATTGCAGAAAATAGATCAGCCCTAACCCTTATTAAGGGCAGGGCTGAAGAGATGATCTCTTATTTATTGATATAAATTTTTGCAGTTTCTACAAAATTGTTGGAAGCGACCTTCAGAAAATACACTCCACTAGCTCTGTTATTTAGCGATATGGAACAAGATCTGGAGTTCGGATTGATTTTTTCCAATGCGACAATCTTTCCCATAGGATCAATAAGGCTCAGCTTTGCATTACCCATTGCTCTGTTAAAATTAACATTAATGGCATTGCGGTTATTGTTAATTATAATACCATTGGTAGAGATCCTTGATTTAAAAGATTTAATGCTGGTAAGTTTTGCATTCATGAGATAAAGATTATCTACTGCGAAACTTCCCATAGTTTCTGGTTTTCCGGTAATCTTGAATTGAATTTTTCCAAGTTTTGTTTTATCCAGAGCGGTACCTGATGCCCAATCAGGAAGAACGAAGTCGTTAAAGGGAATCACTGCACCCTGCCATTCACCTTCTGAACTGGGTAATATCACGTGATAGACTACACCACCACCACGGTTTTTGTTATCAAGCAGTTCTAAATTTACGGGAATATCACTCTTATACTCCAAATAGATTCCAGTTGCACCATCCGCCTCAGCATCATAGTATGGATTAGTTGCTTTATTATCATTTCGAAGATTTGTGCCAAAGCCCAGATACGGCGCTACAGAATCCTCTGAATTCTCATCATAATAGTTGTAGCCAAGCTTCACATCAACAGCTATACCTTTACTACCATCAGCACCATCTCCAAGAACAAAATCTCCATTATCTACGCCAGTGGTAAATACAGATGATTCATCAGTGTAGGTATACCAATAATAGCCCAGCTTATTGCAGAAAGGATTGTCTTCATCTTCAAAATCGGAGAGTAGGCCACTTCCGGTAAAAGACCCTATCGGTACGATGCTGTCAATTTCGCCGTGAATCTTAATTTTAGGATTGCCGACAATGGTTATATTGTCGATGTATAATTTTCCGCTCTTTCCCTCCAGCTCTTCGTTATCTTTTACACCTACCCGCCAAGCGAGTTTTGTAAGTTTGCTGATATCAAATGCAGCAGTTTTTCCCCAACCCGTTTCTTGTTTTAATCCAGCAACCGGATCTTTTTCCAAAAGAACAGTTACGGTTTGCCAATTTTCTGTAACCTCGATAAGCCTGTGATAATCATTATCAGCGACGTTAACAGATTTGTCCATCTGCACCAAAAAGCGAACAACCATATCCTGATCCGCTTTAATATCAAAAGAGATTGCCTCTGCCCCGGTGAGATCGAATGCAGACTCATCGTTATTAAAGTTAACGCCTAAATTCACATTTGGCAGGTTATATTCTCCCATTACATCTGCATCATGCTTGCAGAGTTTAAAATCCATCAGTGCACAATAGGTTCCCTCTTTCCCACCTTCATACTCACCTATAAACGTAGGTTCATCGCTTATACCACCTATAGTGGATGTGCCGCCGTTTGCATAATCAGTATAGAAGTACCAGTAAGTACCCAGAGAATTTCTACTATCCCCATCATCGAAATCATCAAGTACAAAATCCGAAAACACGGAACCAACTGCAAATAGCAGCCCTAATCCGGCTATCAAAATCTTTTTTGACTCTCCAAGCCCCATATCAACACCCCTTAACAAAGTTATGGATTAAAAATTAGCTACTAAGCTACTAATTTAATAAACATCATCTTAGTAGACTTTTATATATTTCCGGTTCAGTTATCACACCTTTAAAAAGATATGTTCTGTTTTTCAGAGTTAAATTTTCCATCAATTAATGGCTTTATTTTTACTTGAAATTAATTATCACAACAGGGAATTGCATTAAAAATTTTCAACCATGAACCATTTATAGTCCTCATTACACTAAAACTTGATCTTATTTTATATTAGATTTCACATTAAAAGTTAAATATCAGTCCATTCGGAGCAAATAATGAATTTTATACATTTTTTTCTATGTATCATTTTTTTAGGTTATGCGATAAACGCCTACAGCGACTGGAGCCTCCCCTATACGCAGCCAGAAAACTACAATTATTCTGAATATTACAGCTCAAAGTTAAATCAATACCTTAAAAACCGCCTTGTAAAGCCAAAAGAAAGGCTATTAGAAGCATGGAAATATTATGTAGATAATTTTATCATGGCAAATGGATTAGTTCGTCACCTCAGGATGGATGGCGGAAAAGTGATTGGTCAAAACGAGGCAGTATCAGAGGGTATTGGTTATGGAATGCTTCTGGCTCTGATTAACAACGACCAGGATAATTTTAATAAAATTTTTGAAGGCGCAAATAATAACATGTGGCGTGGCAGATCCTATGGTTGCTGGAGCTGGGCCAATGGAGGTTGTGTTCAGGGTGGTGCAGCTACCGACGCAGACCTGGATATCGCTCTTGCCCTGGTCTTTGCAGACAAACTACAGGAAAAAGGATTGTGGAATAGTTATAACAAAAATGGAGTTACCTATAAAAGCCGAGCTATGGAGTTGATCGGATCGATTAGAGAAACTATGGTTAGCGGTGATATACTTCTTCCTGGAGATTCATGGGGTGGTGATGGCATAAATAACATTAATCCCAGCTACTTCTCTACAGCCGCCATGCGTGTCTTTAACCAGTATCAAACCACCTATGACTATACTGCTGTTATAAATAAATGTTATACCATTCTTGAAAGTACCGCCAATTACAATAAAGGGCAGGCACCTGACTGGTGTAATGCTTCAGGCGGACCAACCGGCAAATATTATGGAATGAGTATCGAAGCGATACGAGTCCCTTGGAGAATTGGGCTTGATGCCATCTGGTTTAATAATTCCAGAGCTATACAATATTGTAAAAATACAAAAAACACCTTAACCAACTATCAATCAGAAGAAGTTTTCTCGCAAATGAGGGAATACAAGCCGGATGGCAGCCCTGATAATGATAACCCCGATCGCCAGGCTGATAATTTTGAACGAATAGCAATGTGGTCAACAGCAGTACTCGGTTCAAAGGATAAAACATATGCTCAAGCAGTTCTAACTGAGTATACCGATTACCAGATTGCTTCATCAAGATCTACGAAAGGTGCATTTGGCGGCCTTGATACCGATGATAATTTCTACTACAAACAATCTCTGGCAATGCTGGGTTATGCCACCATTTTCGGACTATTTCCAAACGTTTTACAGGATATGGAAACCTATGTCAGACCTGATACCGTCAAGATAACCTCAGGCCTGAAAGCATCCTCCTCAACAGTCAAACTTCCCGGAGAAGTGATTCTTTCGGCAACCCTTGACAAGGCATCAAAATGGAGACTGATCCTTACAGGTCAAACCAGCAAAAAAATTGACACCATCAGCGATTCGACTGCTCAGATCTCTGTCACCTGGAATGGAACCGGATGGTTCACTGAAGAAACCATTATAGTCTCACTGCAAGTGGAAAAACTGGCTCCCAATACCCCCAATTCCATGATTAACACACAATTTACAATCACTGAAATCACACCTATTAAAAACAAGATGAACACACTCACCAGATCTCAGTTTTTTTCCATTTATCAGGCCCGTAATGGACTGGTGATAAATGCAGGCGATAAACTGCTCCCGGTAATAAGCATCTACAAACTTAACGGCGAGAAGGTTTTTTCATTCCGTTTCAATATGAATACCCGATATTCAAATAACCATTTCGTACCAGTGCCCTCTGCCAAATTGAGTTCAGGACAGTATATTGCACGTCTCAGTGATGAATCCGGGGCTTCGCCGGCAATCATGAGACGATTTATCTGGCAATAAGGATTAATATTTCTGACTCATTTCAAAGACCCGGAAAATCTCCCCGAGTTGAAAATCCAATGTAACATTTTGGGGATCAATTGAAGCTATATGAAAGAAGCGAATCCAGGGAGGAGAAACCAACACCATAATTTCTCTCTCCCTATCGAATTCGCCCACGGGGATCTTTTTGCTATTTATTGAATTGTAAATTTTCTGGTCTTATTGAATTTGCCCGCTTTTATCGAGTAAAAATAGAGGCCCGGAGAATATTTCCTGGCATCCCATATCACACTGTGAACTCCTGCGGGTAATCTTTTGTTTACCAGCCTCTCAATTAGTCTGCCTGCGATGTTATAGACATTGATCTGCACCACCTGTTCTTCAGGCAAACCAAACTTTATCATGGTAGTTGTTCTGAAGGGGTTTGGAAAATTCTGCCCTAAATAAAAATGTACTGGAATAGCGTGCCCTCTCTGATGTAAAACTGAGACAAACCCATTGGCAGTGCCCGGAGTCCCTCTTTTTTTCACGCTCCAGTTCCCGGGCAAATGATTCAGATGTTTGGGATTTATCAATCCGAATGCAGAACCGTTATCTGCTTCGGGCAAGGGGGCTTTAACAGCGAAATTGACCAGATTAACTAACGAATCTTTATCATTAAACAGAAAGATCACATCATCGCTACTGAGGCCAAATGTAAGCCCTCCGATGCAATTTTTTACTTCAGGATAAACTTTTTTGAACTGATCCAGTTCTCTGCAAACAACCAGATACTGCCCCGCCTTAAGAACTGTGTTTGAAGGGAATACAAATAGATCGCCACTGTCCAGGTTGCTTACCTCCAACAGATTTTCCCAATAGAAGACATCACCCTCATCTGTCAATTTCCAGTTTTCCAGGGAAATATCTTTTGTAGTTGGGTTATGAAGTTCTATCCAATCTCCTTCAGGGAAATTAGCATTATCATCGGTTAACAATTCATTAATAACCACCAAAGGTCTATATGGTGGGGCAATATCTGGTGGAAAATCAAGTTGATTGTACTTATATGATGCCCCAATGTCGGTTATTGAACCATCTGCATCCTTAGGACTTTCAGGACTTCCATTATTTATGCAAGGTGATTCAGGTTTTAACTCAAAATTATTATTTATCAAATCGACAAAAAGCGGATCCCCAAAGCGATTCCCGGTCCCAGGAAGAAGATCTACATCTGAGAGGCAATAGGACAGGGTGACCGTTGAAAACTGATCCTTGTAAACTGAAGCGCCTTTTGATCCCGACAGAATGCAGTTTTTGGCTTCAGCAATACCGCCACCCCGACCAAACACCTTGGTATAAGCGGCTATAGCTATGCGGTTGCGTACAAAAGTATTATGATCGAGTTCTGCTTTTGATCCCTCATCCTTAATGCCGATACCCAGATCACATGCAACGATAATATTATTTCTTACGATACAGGTTGAATTCCCGCCACAGGAGATACCTTTGTCGCGACTTCCATAAATGTAATTACCTTCGATCAAAATATTTTTACAGTTTTCACCAATATCGATACCATCGCTGTTAGAACCGTTAAAATTGTATAATCGGTTACCACGCACTATACCATCTGTTACACCTTTGATATCGATTGCATCGGTATTGATTGTTTTTCCGGTACTCACCCAAATATTGTTTTCTACCAAGGCACCACCTCTGCCGATATGAATACCGCCATTACAGATATGATCGATGGTGATATGTGAATTTCTCAGAACAGTATTTCCACCTTCGAAATAAAATGGATAGATCACATTGGTTACGGTAATATGATCCATAACCACATTTGAGTTGTTTCCGTTTACTCCACCTCGTTCATTGACTGGATCATCTCCCAAAGTTGTTCCGGATATTTCCAGATAAGACAGTTTGCTGGTGTCTTTGGCATCAGTAAATGTCAGTGCCCCCCAGTTAGTAGCACCTGCAGCAGTATTTGGTTTTATGGAAACAGGTTCATCTGCAGTTCCCTTAATCAGGAGTTTTCCTTTTACCATTATGTCAGCATCCTGAGACATAAGGAGCTTGACACCCTTTTCGATAGTCAATGTTACTCCGTCAGGCACAAAAATGTCACCGGAAGCCACATAGGGATTATCTGTCAGATTCAGTGTCGTATTTTTGGATATGGTATCAGGAACCGGATGCTGTTTACTGACTTCGAAATTTGCAGTCAGCACCAGATTATCGGTTAAAGTAAGTGTCAGAGTATCGGTTAAAGGCCCATTCTTCCATCCTGCAAACATATAGCCCGGTCTGGCGACTGCTTTTATCTGCATCGGAACCGATTTAAAAAACATCATTTCAGAGAGGCCCTGGCTCATTTTGACCTGATTAATCAGGATTTCACCTGCATTTTTGATGGAAAGCTCCACAGTAAGCTTTGCGGTTTTTGTGCCTGCGAAATTGGAATTGGAAAGATGCTCAAATACATATTCCGGTCTCTCATTAATAAACTTCTTTACACTATCAATAGAAGAATGCCAGGATTGGATCGATTTAATGCCGCCTTTGGATCCCCATTTTTTCGTGTACTCTTCCATTTCCGGTGAAAGGATTTCAACTATACTGTCAACGATCGAATTTAGTCTTGATGGTTTAAAAGTACTGTTGAGGTGAGCTGCAAAACGCTGAATAAAATAGTTTTTAAACTCACTGTTTTTTAACAGGCAACTGAATAAAGTGTCTTGCTTAATGATGCTGCTGCTTAAACCGTTCCCTCCATCACTAAGAATATCGGTTCTCACATTACCATAAAAATTAGAATAAGTGAAACACCGGTCAAAATCAGTAACCAGCCATTGCCATTTAGATCCTTCTGTTTTCCAGACATCTTCATTATGCCCCCAACTTACGTTACAGCCGAATTCCTGAATACATACGAAATCTATGAGGCTGTTTATATTAACCTTTGATTTTACTTCATTGTATTTTTGCGCATCTGTCATAGGTCCCTGCCTAACGAACTTCAGCAAAGAATTCCAGCTGTCCCATGACCCGCTTACCAGCTCCCACCCTTCATCTCCATCCGGAGGAAGCAGAATCGATCGCACTTCATCTTTTTTCGAAGGGTCGACATTGTAATTATTCATAAAATATTGATCATCGAATTGCTCTCTCAAATCATGTATCCCATAATAGGTCCCGTTGAAAAACAGAACTACAGGTCTGTATGCCTGGGTACCAAGCTCAAGCTGATCCTTGCAAATACTCTCTAACATACCATCGGTAATTAGATTTGAACTCCAGCCATCGCCTCCCTGCCTTAATCGGAAGGAAACAAAACAACCAAATTGCTTATCAAAAAGCCGGTACCAGATGAAATCATCACCGTACTTACCACCTTTAAGTGCTATCTGAAGAGGCTTTTGCGGACAGGTAAAATTTGTGAGACTCCCGATTCTCATTCCAGCATTTGCTTTGGTAATCTGCTGTCCATCTTCTGTGAAAAGCTCAATCGCTACGGGTATTTCTCTTCCTTTCAGGCTGTTTTCAAATATGCCCTTTTCTGCATCGAAAAGTAAAGTTGAATCGGCAGCAATCGAAATGCACAACAGTTTTCTGGATTTCTCATTTATAAAATAGGTATTGGTGGCGACTTTTCCGGCAAGCTTGTCCGACTCTATACAGCGTGCACGAATCGTGGTAGTTTTGCTTACACTTATAGGAGAACTGTATTTTCTGGAATTTTTATTCGGAATAGAACCATCGAGGGTATAATAGATTTCACCTGCTGAAGAGCTCAGCGTAACCGATTGTGCCCCATTGTAAAAGCCTCCCGGAATCGAAAAAGAAACCGATGCCGAAGGCACTTCTGTCCTTTTGGGATCACTGGTGTTTGCTGCCCCTGGTGTTGGTTGATCAAACTGGTACCAGGAAGCCTCTGCATCAGGATATCTTCCGTAGCTGATATCATTAAGTTGATTAGAGAATATCACTGAATCAACTACACTGATTGTACCATTGATATTCTTGCACAGCACCAGTTCTTCTCCATCAGCGCTGAGATTAAAATTAGTATGATAATATTTGGTGGTAAACTTTTCATTCCATGGATAGGAATCTCTGGTGTAAACTTCTCCAGGTTTTGCATCATTTCCATCCGCATAAATGACAAGATATCCTTTAGGAGCAATCTTTGTACGCGCGGGGATCGGCCATTTGTCCGGAACCTTAAAATTGTCAGACAGATAATAACCAGTCAGGTCAACCTCAGAATCTGAAGTATTGTGAAGTTCGATCCAATCAGAAAAATCTTCAAAATCCCATATATCCGGATACACCGAAACATTAGAGGCCATGATTTCATTGATGATAATCTGGGCTCTGATGTTCCTGGCCATTAAACAAATGCACAGCAATAAAAACCAATAACAAAGTCTGTTATTCGAACTATTTGGCGATTGATTCATATACCCTCCCACAGGAGTTATTTATACTCTTATCACAGCATAAACACCCTGTTATCAGTTTTAATAAAGCGATCCCCATCGGCTGAAAATCACCCGGGATTTTCAGCCGTAAATAGCGTGCACGCG
>CAYPMS010000053.1:0-23564 GCA_964411655.1 uncultured Fibrobacter sp. | reverse complement strand
TGGAAAAATTCCGATCTGAAAACCGTCTGGTCGAAGCACAACGACTGGAACAACGCACTCTCTACGATATGGAGATGCTCAGAGAAGTAGGATATGTCAACGGTATCGAAAACTACTCCCGCATCCTGGATGGCAGACCAGCCGGAAGCAGACCCTACACTCTGATCGACTTCTTTAAAAAACCTTACCTCCTTATTATCGATGAATCTCACGTCTCAATTCCACAGATCCAGGGAATGTACAACGGTGACCTGGCCAGAAAAAAAACACTGGTTGAACATGGGTTCCGTTTACCATGTGCTTTAGATAACAGACCCCTGAGATTTAATGAATTCGAAAACCTTGTTGACTCGGTCATCTATGTCTCTGCAACACCAGGAGATTATGAACTGCGGAAAAGTGAAGGACTCTTTGTTGAACAGATCATCCGCCCTACTCACCTGGTAGATCCTCCTATCGAAATCAAACCAGCTATAAACCAGGTAGATGATCTTATAGAACAACTCAGAATTACCGTAGAACAAAAACAAAGAGCTCTGGTGACTACTCTGACCAAAAAAATGGCCGAAGACCTTACCGAATATCTGGAATCATTGGACTTCAAAGTCCGCTATCTGCACTCCGAAATCGATACACTGGAACGTACCGATATTCTTAGAGACCTGCGACTAGGCTCATTTGATGTCCTCATAGGAATAAACCTGCTCAGAGAGGGACTAGACCTACCAGAAGTAGCACTGGTTACCATTCTGGACGCAGATAAAGAAGGTTTCCTCAGATCTGTACGCTCCATCGTTCAGATCGCCGGAAGAGCCGCTCGTAATATTGATGGCAGAATCATTCTCTATGCAGATAAAATCACCGATTCAATTAAAAAAGCGGTTGATGAAAGTAACCGCAGAAGAAGTAAACAACTCGAATACAACCAGAAACATGGCATCACCCCTAAAAGTGTCCAAAGAAAAATCGAGGAAAAACTCTCTTTTTACCAGGAATGCACCACTACTGCTCAAATTCTCTCTGCTGCAGAACCAGCACCCTCCTATTCCTCCTCAAAAACAACGGGCAAATCAAAAACGAAAGTGTCCAATAAGTCGGAACTGAAACAATTGGAAAAAGAGATGATGATTGCTGCAAAAAATCTGGACTTTGAAAAGGCCGCCCGTCTCAGAGATTTGATCGCCATCAAAAAAAACCAAAAATAAGGTGCCTTCACCCCTTCGGCCTATCACTTCCTGTTTATTAATCGAATAAACACATCCTCCAGCGACTCCCCTTCATGCATCAAATTGGAAATTTTATCCTTTACCAGCAAACATCCCTTATCCATTATCGCTGCAGTATCACAGATCCGCTCTACTTCTGATAAAATGTGTGAATTAAGAAACAGTGTAATTCCTTGCCCTTTCAAATTTTCCAATATCATCCTGAACTCACATATCCCGATAGGATCAAGTCCGTTCGTTGGCTCATCAAGAATCAGTAATTTCGGTGATGCTATAAGTGATGCTGCCAAACCCATTCTCTGTATCATTCCTTTGGAGTATGTCCCGCAACGACTTCTCTGGCGGCTCTTCATCCCAACCGTCTCCAATACCCGATCAATCGCAACCTCAGCCTCTTTTCCACTGAGATCACTTAATATGGCATGTCTTCGCAAATATTCCCTGCCGGAAAGATATGCCGGTAAATTGATATTCTCCGGAAGATACCCTATACCCTTGCGCGCAGCAGGTAACCTGCTGGATATACCCTTAATTAACGCTTCTCCAGAATCTGCCCTGGTGAAATCCAGCAAAATACGAATAATTGTAGTCTTTCCTGCTCCATTGGGACCTAATAACGCAAAAAAATCTCCAGCAGAAACTTCAAAAGAAACATTGTCCAGCACAGTCAATGTTCCATACCGCTTTCTTATTGATCGAAGCTGAATCAATTTAATACCCTCTTCCCCGAAACAAACATCTCAAGCGACGCATAAATCTCTCATATCGTTCAGATAATAGGTTGGAGAAATCTTTAAAGAACCCGGTTCATTAAGGCTCCATCTGACAAATGCTGTCGCCGTTCCCGCTGAATGCCCACACTCTATGTCAAAGGTAGAATCCCCGATAAAAAGCGATTCTTCCGGTTCACAACCAAGTAACTCCAATGCCTTAAGAGCCGGCTGAGGATCCGGTTTATGTCGCGAAGTTAACTCCGGAGTTATAAAATGCTCAAAAAAGCTGAAAATTCCAGTTTCCTTAAGATAAATATCCAAAGAGGGCCGCATTCGCGATGTCACCACTACACAACGCCTGCCCCGTTCAGTCAGATACTTTAAACTCTCATACACTCCACAACAGAGCTTCAGATATTCCTTATAAATCGACAACTGATAGTCCATATGAATGTCCCTCAGATATCTGAACTGCTCCTCTGTGAGAGGACCAAAATGGATCTCCATCTGATCACGCAGAGTCATGCCAATAGATCTTAAAACATTCTCCTTCCTGAGTTCAGCCTTACCAGCCACTTTTGCTGTATTAAAATAACATTGACAAATAAGCTCTGTTGTATCGAAAAGTGTGCCATCGGCATCAAATAGATAACATGAATAAGCTTTCAATTCCCCCCACTTCCTGTAATACACCTCAGATTACATAACAAAATGCAGAATTAAAATAGTTTAAACCTCTCAAAAATTCCATTATACAGATCTTCCTGAAACATAACTCAGGAATTATTTTCATAAACAAAAAACATGCTCTACCAATGGGCGCTTCTTTCTACAATAGAGAAATTGAAAAATGATAACCATAGTTGATTACGGAGCTGGAAATATAACTTCGGTAAAACGTGCTCTGGATTATCTTGGTATCCCTTCCAAAATCTCCTCCGATCCCAAAGATATCATTAATGCAGAACGAGTGATATTCCCGGGTGTAGGTCACGCAGCCTCAGCAATGAAAGTATTGCAGCAAAGGGGATTGGATAATGCATTGAAAGAGGCTTTCTCCAAAGGGATCCCCATCTTGGGAATTTGTCTGGGTACCCAGATCATTCTTTCTCACTCCGAAGAAGGCGATACCAGTTGTTTGGGACTAGTAGAAGGTAGTTGCGTTAAATTTAGTTTTGAAAATAGAACCCTGAAAATTCCTCATATCGGATGGAACTCTATCCTCAGCCAAAAACCGCACCAGGTCCTTAGCAGCCTAAAGCCAGATGATGAGTTTTATTTTGTGCATTCATATTATCCAAAACCTTCTGATCCAAACTCCATCATCGCAGTATGTGAATACGGGATCTCTTTCTGTGCCGTTATTGCAAAGGCGAATCTGATTGCTACCCAGTTTCACCCCGAAAAAAGCGGGCCTGCAGGTTTGAAAATATTATCCGGTTTTTCTCAATGGAACGGAACCTATGCTGAGTAAAAGAATCATTTCCTGCCTGGATGTTCGCAATGGCAGACTGGCTAAAAGTGTTAAGTTTATAAATACAAAAGACATTGGTGACCCCGTCCAAACCGCTCAGAAATACTACGAGGATGGAATAGATGAGCTGGTTTTGTACGACATAACTGCATCGAGTGATAATCGCAATATAATGATAGATGTAGTCAGCGAAGTAGCCTCTAAAATTTTTATTCCTTTCTCTGTCGGTGGAGGCCTGCGCACTGTACAAGACTGCACACAGGTTCGATTGGCCGGCGCAGAAAAAATCAACCTCAATACCGCTGCAGTAAATAATCCAGCTCTGATCACAGAAGCCTCTAAAGCCCTGGGTGCTCAGGCAGTTGTGCTGTCCATGGATGTTCTTGCGGTCCCCACCTCTGAAACTATCCCTTCCGGCTATGAAATAGTTACACATGGGGGACGCACAAAAACAGGCCTGGATGCAATTGAATGGGCTAAAAAAGGTGAAATGTTAGGTGCTGGTGAACTGGTCGTTAATTCAATCGATGCAGATGGCACTAAAAACGGCTATGAAATTAATCTCACCCGCATGATTGCTGACGCAGTTACTATACCAGTCATTGCATCCGGAGGTGGTGGTAAACCAGAACACCTCTACGATGTTTTAACTGCCGGGCATGCAGACGCTGCCCTGATTGCATCAATGCTTCATTATGGAGAATACACTGTAAAGCAGATCAAGGATTATCTTTCAAAACGGGGCATCAAGATCCGCTCTACATAAACAATCCTTTTTAAAACAGAAGGACCTCCACCAATTCTCCTGTCAGTAACACCACAGGCAACTGAAATATTCTTTCTGCCACCAATCATTTTAGAGTTGCAACGCAGCCTCCTGAACTGTAAAATCAATTTGAAATTACATTATCTCTTTAAATATTAATAACATGCATATAGCTATAGTCAACTCAGAATACCCATCTCCAAACGGTTCCGGGCAGGGCGGAATCGCCACCTACTGTTATACTCTGGCCAATACCCTGGCAAACCAGGGCCATAAAATTGAAATGTTATTGAGAGAGGGAACAATCTCTGAAAAGCTTCATGATTCTGTAATAGTTCACTTCTATAAATTTAAATCGCCTGGCAGATTAGCTCGCCTTCTGAGATCTCGCCGCAACGATGCCACAAATTGGGAAATGGGACATTCCCAATATATCTGCGACTTACTCATAAAAATTCACAATAAAGACAAAATTGACATAGCCGAATTTCCGGATTATGGCGGACTGGCATTTGCCTGCAAACCCTCACTTCCCTTCCCGGTAGTAATTAATTTTCACATGCCTTCAGAAATGGTCGATCAACTTAATCTGGTTCAATTCACCAGTTCCCGAAGAGCATTCCACAGATTTGAAAGAAAAGCCATCTCTAATGGTCAGGGACTCCGATGCCCCAGCATCGCTCTCAAATCTGAAATTTGTAAACTTTATGCACTACAGCCATCCGCCATTTCCATCATCCGCAATCCTGTCTTAACATTGCATTTCGATCATATCAGTAAAAAGGATAACAAGAACCGCTTCGATTTACTTTTCACAGGAAGACTGGAACGCAGAAAAGGTGCCGAAGTGCTTATAAAGGCGCTTCCATCAATATTGCAACTGGATAAAAGGATTCATTTTACTCTCGCTGGAAATACTGAACCCGGAGGCGAATACTGTTACCGGGAAAAACTGGAAAGGTCTCTTTCCACAGAGCAACGAACCAGAGTATATCTCTCAGGTTCTCTGAATCATAAAGATTTACCGATACTGTATCGACGGTCTTCAATGTTTCTTTTTCCATCCATATTTGAAAATGCCCCCTACTCCCTTTTGGAAGCGATGGCTGCCCGTCTACCAGTTCTGGCCGGTAATTGTAATGGAACAAATGAAATAATCAGGCACAATGAAAACGGTCTGCTTTTCAATCCACAAGATCCGCAAGATCTTATTGAAAAGATCAGATATGCCTTAGTCAATTATCATCACTGCTGCATCATGGCAGAAAACGCCTTCGAGTATTTGAAACTTTACCATGATCCTCAAAAAATCGGGGCTCAAACAATCGAATTTTATCAAAAGGTAATCGCAGCACATAAGCATTGACCTGTAAAACGGAGACAAGATTGGAAAATGTACCCGGAAAACAGCTTATAAAAAACTCGGCATTGATTTTATTCAATACTGGCTTTATGATGCTCCTTTCCTGGGGTATCTCTATCTGGATTGCCCGAAAACTCGGTCCTTCCAACTACGGCATATTCAATCTGGTTTTGTGGCTTTCAAACACAGTTACCTGGGCTGTTGGAATGGGCCTGATCCATGCTGTCACCAAATTCATCGCTGAGTTTAAAGGCAGAAACAACAATACCTCCCTGAAACCCATAATCTTTTACATCCTGAGAATCGAACTAATAATTACAGGCTTTACGTCATTGCTGCTCATTTTCCTGAAATCAGAAATCGCTGATTACTTTTTTTCTCCAGATGAATCGCTCTATTTTTTTATTGCTGCTCTGGGATTAATTCCAGGAATCATTACCGCCGTGTTTTCTGCTGCAATTGAGGGTATACAAAAATTTGAATATTTTACCTACTCCAACCTGGTCATTACTCCAGTCTCTTTTGCCGCTAAAATTGTAGTTCTCCTGTTTGGCAAAGGTATATCAGGACTTCTGACGGTCATGGTACTCTTTTCCTGCGTCAATGCTCTTTTTTACGGATACATACTCTATCGTGAAGGTGTTATCACCGGAAACAATAAAAAACTGTCCTGGGATATTAAAAAAAGAATTATCTCCTATAACAAAAGCATCCTGGCTATTATTATATGTGACAAAATTGTATGGGATAAAAGCGAGAACTTCTTTTTGGGCAGATTCTGTAATGCAATCGAGATCGGTTACTACAATCTGGGTTATAATCTGACTCAGAGATTCATGTCCATCCTTCCTGCTGCCTTCTGGAAAGTCCTTTTTCCAAAGATGTCCTCATACTGTGGCTCGGGCGACAAAGATAAAATGAGAAGACTCTTCTATATCTCCACCCGATATCTGGCATTCTTCTCATTTCCGGTCGGTACCGCCGGAATAATTCTTTCACATCAATTAATTCTCTATCTATATGGAACTGATTTTTCCGGAGCACAACAGGTCCTCCAGATCATTTTTTTTAGCTCCATAATCTCAAGTCTTGCTAATCCTGGATCTGCTATACTCTATGGTTTCGATAAACAATCATTTATTTATAAATATGGAATGATACTGGCCATTATCAACATAGTCATGGATATGCTTCTGATAAAACCCTATGGAGCAGCCGGTGCTGCTTTCTGCCACAGTGTGACTACAATTCTGGGATCTGCTGGTGGCCTCATCTATACCTGTAAAACTATGAATCTTACTTTCCCCTTTGTCTCAATTCTAAAAATACTGTGCTCCACCATATTTATGGGTTCTGCCATGAAACTATTGATTCTTCAAAACGACTCCCTTCCCGGTCTTATTGTCTCCTTTATTGTTGGTTGCCTGGTCTATACTATTTTTTCCATTCTTTTTGCTACTTTTGAAACCGAAGATTTAGCTCTGTTAAACAGCACCAAATCGATTCTTCCTTCTCCACTAAAATCACTGATCTCTTTTTTTGAAAAACTGGCAGTAAGAATTAAAAAAACTCCCTCTCCAATAAGCTTCCCAAAGTCATAAACAGTTCAATGTTTAATAGTGGTTAAACCAGATATCTCCACTCAAAAACAGAGCAGTGTCTCAATGATTTTTAAATTTCAATAATACCTTTTCATAACCGGCACTGCTAAACGTATTTTCTACACATAATTATGAAGCACAGACTCTCAAAAATCACACTGAAAATCATCAGAATTGTTGCAGTTGTTCTCCCTTTCATCTGGATCCTGTCAAAAATTGAATTTTCAAAACTCATCGCTACATTTAATGCCATTCAGTGGTGGACCATTCCCCTTAACCTGTCTATTATTCTGGTTACCATGTTTCTGCAGGGCTTACGATGGTGGGTACTGCTTCGTGCTTTCAACCAGGAATTGACACTGGCTCAATCTGTATCGTATCACTTCAAATCCTTGTTCTATTCTCTTGTCCTCCCTACCAGTGCAGCCCAGGAAGTTGTCAGAACTCTGATGATCGTAAAAAAAACCGGTTCCTCTGTAAGCTGGAGCACAGCATGGGTATGCAAGATCACCGGACTGATCGTCTCATTCTCCTTCTCTATCTATGGTCTGATCCTCTTATCGGATTCAGCAGTTTCAAAAACACTTGTCAAAGCTGCATTGATTCTTTTTCTGGCAATCTGTATACTGATAGCATTTTCTTTTTCCAAAAAACTGACCACACCCTTTCGAAATCTGGCTAAGAAAAACATATCAGCAAGCTACCTGTCAAAGGTTGAAAATCTGCGTGAAGCTGTTTATCAATTCAGATACAGAAAAAAAAGTATTCTCCTTACCACTTTAATCACCATAATCGTTCAGTTTCTGTTAATCTTAGGTACCATAATGACAATTAAAGGAATCACAGGTTCTTTTTTCCCTAAAGAATGTTTTGCCTATATTCCACTTATCGAAATCATCAGTATGGCGCAACCATTAACTCCAAATGGCATGGGGGTCAGAGAAGCTCTGTCTGCAATGATGTTTAAACACCTTGAACTTTCTTCCGAACAATTGGGAGTATATATTCTGATTTGTAATCTATTAATATTGATGAAACTGGCAGGGGCTGTCCCTATACTCTGGGAAATGATATTTAATCCTAAATTCCGCAGTTGAGGTGGATGCAGATGCATAAGATATTGAGATGATAAGCCTTGAACGCGGTGCAGGCCTTATCAACAACGTGATAAGGGCAAACCGCGTGAATGGCTTAGCGCTCAATAGGTTACGCATATGCGCCACGTTCAACTGCGGATTTTAGGTTAATTACACCCACAAAAAAAATTATCCTCGGGTTCCGTTATAAAAATTGGTCTCAAAAAAGCGGGAATTCAGCACTTCTATAAAAGTTCCAGATTTCGTGGTTCGCCGAACATCAAAAAAAATAGCGCTGGATAATGAAGGAAACAGTCTGGAAAACAAGCGTGAACAGACTGCCGGAAAAGGATAAAAACCACTGCCCTTAAATTCCGACAGTTGAAAGTAACCATCGCATTCTATAAATTTTCTGAATGATGGCACAGTGAAACCCCTGACATGAGGTCCAAGCGTTTTTAAACAGGTTGGTTGTTCACCTAATAAAACCGCCAGCCTGTCATGCCACGCAGCAAGATTTGGAACGCCCACAACCACCATACCATCCGGCTTAATAATCCGGGAAATTTCAGAAAAAACAAAAAATATCTCTTTGAGATGCTCGATAACCTGATTAATAATAATGACATCAAAAAAAGCATCTTTATAGGGAAGAAATTCACGCTCAATATCAACTGAATTGACTTTTATCCCCCTCTCACGGCATCTGCGGCAATAAGGTTCATAAAACTCTATACCGTAAAGATCACATTCGGCACCACTATCATCGCTGACTCTAATCAGATCATCACCGCTGCCACAACCTATATCAAGTACCCTTATTTTTTTTATCCCTGAAGACCGCGTATATTCTTTTACAAAACCAGATACCACATCTCTCCCATAAGACAGATGTTCAGTGTTTCCTTTTAAACGGATGCCCAAATTGTACAACTTACTGAAAAGGCTCATAATTTTTTAAAAGTCCATAATCGTCGTAAATTGCTGCCCTATGCCCTAAGAATGACAAAGTAAAAATGATATTGCTGCAATATCAGTATTCAATAAGTATACCGCTTTTTTCAGGTGCAGTTGCATTACTGCTTTTGTTAACAGATGAAATCTTCCCCTTTTTCCCATAAATCATCAGAAAAAGCCAATACACTGACAGAAGAGATAACATTCCGAATGATACTGCAGCAGCTTTGCCTATAAACATTGAATGAGGAATCAACTCTACCACATGTTTTCCCTTAGTGATCGGTACTGCCATCCAGCAATAATCAGCCTGGTAGTAATTAGTCCTCTTCCCATCAATCCGTATCTCCCACCCGGGATAATAGATCTCTGAGATTCGAAGAAAACCATTACCGGGGGCCGTGACTTCCACTTTCCTGTAATTTGGAGAATACTTCTTCCAGGAAACCGACATACTTCCTGTAACTGAATCGTCATTAACCTGCTGTATTTCAGGTGCGGCAGTTAAAGCTACAGTATTGCGATAATCATAACTTCCATCATTGAGTGCATTTAGTATCTGTATTGAATCCATTACCACATATCTGGGCGCGAATGACACTCTACCTAACGCCTGCTCATTTTTAACTGCCATGAGCTTTCCCTGAGAACGGATAAGATAGTATTGGACATTTGCCAAATTAAGATAGGAGTTACCCTTCTGAAGTTCTTCAGTTTTCAGATAAGCCTGGCCATCTCCTGAGAAACCTATCAGTGAAGAGAAAAAGTTCCTGTCCTGTTGATCACCCCTGAAATCCCTGTACCATCTCAGTTCATTATCATGAAAACCACCTATTCCCTCAAGACCATAAATCCCTTCACCATTGCGGACAGACATCGCTCCGGGAAGAGAAAAACAGCGGAAAGGAGCTGTTTTCATTTCATTGCTCAGTCTGTTCAGTACCTCTTCCTGTCTGAATAGTCGTTCAGGATCTACAAGCTGAATAAAACCGATTTTCTCTCCCTTCGTCAGAAGTGACGGCTTTTTGCCAATATCAATCCGCAACACATCAGTTAATCCGAAAAGAAATACAGAAGCAATAAAAATCGATGTACTGACTTTACCTTTTATCACACCATAAAGTAACAGTAGTGTACTGATTACAAAAAACATCCAAAGCCACAAATGAGGGACAAACTGCTCCGAAAAGTTAATGTCGAATATTGTCCGCTTATTCTGATCAATTAATACAGATGCAAACAGTCCCTGGACAAAACCCTTATTTGAAAATAAAAGAGTTATCAAAAAGCAGCCACCAACTGCCAGCAATATTCCTTTAATCCACTTTTTCTGTGACGCTTCATTCATTCCGGACAGTTTTCCTTCTGCAACGTCCTTGAGAAACATCCCTGCCAGCAATACCACACCAAAAGAATACCAGAAAGTAATCATCGATGCTGCTCTGAATTTACTTACACCTGGCACAATATGGTATGCAAGTTTGAATATGAAAGAGTGAGCACCTAATGAATATGAGAGCACAAAAACAGAAAATCCAGCCCAGAAATAGCGATGTATCCCGGGTTTCCTGATAACAGCAAGTACTCCCAGCAATAATACAATGGCCCCGGCATATTCAGTGTTAAGTTTGAAGGGATTCTCCCCCCAGTAATAATCCAGATAATTTACAAATTCAGGAACCCACAAGGAAAATATTTCCGGCCAATGCATGGACCAGGATGCTGCATGATCAAAACCACGATCTACTCCGCGAACCGAAAATGCATTCTTTACATACATATAAGAAGGAAGCAGTTGTATCAGTCCGATCCCCAGACCAATAAATATGCTCAGCCAGAAATACAGAGTAAGAGAAACCGCAGTCCCCTTGCTTTTCTTCTGTACCAAAACTGCTGCCACCGAAATCAGCCAGTAAAAAAACAATCCCCATAATACAAAGTATGTCATCTGAATATGGGAAGTTAAAAGCATCATACCAACTCCCAAACCCAGAAACGATGCATTACGTATACTAGGGATCTCCATCAATACCTTCAATCGCCAGATAACATAAGGCAGTAATGCAATCACGTACATCTTCCCATCATGCCCTCCGTAAATCAAAGAAACAAATTGAGGATTGAGCATGTAAAAAGTTCCACAAATAAAAGAAAGAACCCGGCTGCATCCAAAACCTTTCCTCATAAGAAGGAAAAAGAAAACTCCGGCAAGGAAAATATGAAACACCATCTTCATACCTATAGACCGGGGGATCGAAAAAAGAATGTGCATAACCATTGATGGAGGATAGATGGCATCGCCAAAGATCGCATCTATCGATGGCATTCCTGATAGTCTGGAATTAAACCACATTGGAAATTGTTTAAATTTCAGAATGGAATCCTTCAGGAAATACTTGGCATCCAACCCCCCTAATTGATCCGAACTGTAAAACATCATGTCAGAAAAGAAAAACTGGCTGAATATTACCAGTATCAACAATGCAAAACACATATAATAAAACCAGGTTCTGCGAAACAGCATCTTAAAAGAAGACTCTCTCTTCTCAGGGGTTTTGTTAACCACAAATTCCTCCTGTAGGATATTCATGAAAAGATATTTTTAACCTATATAGACTCTGGGCTGTTGTAAAAAACGATTCCTTAAGTAAAAACAGCACAAGATAAAATCTCAGCATTAAGCTAACTTTTCGATTCCTGGCAGATTTTATTGTAACTTTTACAACATTCTTTCTACATCTGCCAGGCTCGCTACATCATACTTCTCTGCAGAGTATCTGCTTTTTATAATAACGCACTTCAGATCAGGAAGCGCAATCCTGTCGGACTCTTTATCCCCAACCATCAGCGATTTGCTAATGTCGATGTTGAAATCCTTTACCGCCTGAAGAATCATACCCGGAGCAGGTTTTCGGCAGTCTGAATCTTTCCTGTATCTTGGGACTGTGGCATCAGGATGAAAAGGACAGTAATAAAATGCATCAATCGTTATTCCCCGATCATTGAACTGCTGCTGCATCCAATCATGAAGTCTCTTTACATCCTCTTCAGTGAAATACCCTTTTGCTATCCCTGCCTGATTCGTGACTACAATCAGCAGATATCCTTTTGATAATGCCTTTTTACATAAACTGAAAATACCATCTGAAAAAATTATCTGCTCAGGTTTATGGGGGTATGCACAATCGATGTTGATAACTCCATCTCTGTCAAGAAACAACGCTTTTTTCATCTCTCCGGCGACTCTCATTTCAGCCTGTTAATAAAACAGCACGACATCTGCAGGATCAAGGGTAAATGCTGAAGGAAGCGGCTCTTCACTGATCTTTTCAGAAAGCAAGCCCGTAGCTTTGGTACAGCTCTTTATTTTTTCCGGTATCATCCATTCCTCAACATCAGTTTCTGCAGTCAATCGCTTATTAATACACACATAGACTGGAGGATTTCCTGAATCCGAATTTTTCTGAAGAAAAAGAAATGGCAGATGATATTCACATAATGCACTCCACTCACCCTCTTCACCAAGAACCGCTATCTTCTTTTTTAATTCGTTAATCTGTTTTATCCACAAAGAAAGATCCCATTGCGGTTTATCCACATCAGCAGGTGTACCCTTTACTACATCCATCCGGGTAGTTGCCCCATACTCATATCCCATAGGCATAAGAAGACCTTTGGAAAATAAAGCTGCAACCGCATATCTGGACTTCTGCACATCTATGGTACCTGGTTTTACCGAAGCTAATCTTTCTGTGTCATGTGATTCTGGAAATGAAATCGAAGGTGCAATTTTCTTATTAAGACTGTGCTGCTCAATTGCCCAGGGTTTGTCAAAATTCCACCATTTTGAAGAATTAAACAAAAAATCAAAACCGACTGAAGAGAGCGCTTCAATTTCTGACATCTGACACCCGAGTGTCTCTGCATAAAACCTGGTCTGAGGATAACGCTTTTTGGATGATGAGATCAGCCTTTGCCATAAAGCTGCAGGCACCTGATACGCAGCATCACATCGAAACCCTAAAATCCCCATCTCCTGGTAAAACCTGATAAGCTCATCCCAATAATTCCACAGCCCATTGATATCTTTACTTTTTTCGTTATCGATCACCGCCAGATCACCCCATACTGTCACATTTGAGGCATCAGCCGGATCAACAGCGTACGGACACATCAGTTTCCCCGTAGTATCCCGTTTATACCATAATGGATGGGTTTGGGTGAGAACCGAATCAAAAGCAGTATGATTTATTACCAGATCCATAATAAGATCCAACCCGCTTCCGATGCATTTACCTATGAAACTTTTTAGTGGTGAAAAGTCGGAAGGATCTTCCTGGGCATTTAGAAATGCGGGATTAAGCCGGTAATAATCCTTAACTGCATACAAACTTCCGGAAAAACCGGTCTCATGAAAAGGATTGACATAAATAGCATTAAAACCCATATCTTTAACATGAGAAATTACATCTGCCCATTGATGTATGGTCTTGAAATATCTGGGAAAAAGATTGAATATCAGAGGAATGTCTTTATTGCTGGTCACAACGAGCCTCCTAAAACGATGTTATCTATCAGGCGAGTGCCACTTTCTAAAGTCCAACAGGCAATAGCAACAAGTGTAGCTGATTGCAAAATATTCACTGGTTTTAATTCTACTGGGTCAACAATATTAATATATTCGGGCTTAAGAAGGGATGTTTGCCCTAACTCTTTAGCAATGGTTTCGTTAAGTACCTCAGCTTTCCGCTCTCCCTGGCTATATAAAAGTTCTGCTTTTTTCAGACTTTTATAAATAAAAGGTGCAACCTGTTTTTCTGCAGCCGTAAGATAGGAATTTCTTGAGCTCATAGCCAATCCGCTTTCCTCACGATAGATTGGGGCCGATTCGATCTTTACCGACAGATTCAGGTCTCTGACCATTCTTCGAATAACCAGCAACTGCTGAGCATCCTTCTGTCCAAAAACTGCAATCTGAGGATTAACAATGTTGAATAATTTTAAAACGACTGTAGCCGCACCCCGGAAAAGATTGGGACGGCTTATTCCGCAAAGACATTCTGTTATCTTTTCTACTGAAACATAAGTGCTGTAATGAGGCGGATACATATCCTCCACAGTAGGAGCAAATATGACATCACAACCGGCCTCCTCAGCCAACTCGCAGTCCCGCTGGAACACTCTTGGATACTTCTGATAATCTTCATTGGGACCAAACTGAGTAGGATTCACAAAAATGCTTAATACCGATATGTCAGAATTCTCCCTGGCTATTTTAAGCAAAGAAAGATGCCCTTTGTGCAATGCTCCCATTGTGGGTACCAGTGATACAGTACGACCACTTGTCTGATATGTGAGTGAGAGATTTTTCATTTCAGCCGATGAATTTACAATTTTCATATACTTTCCTTTTAATAAACATTGAGCACATGTCTTCCAAACTCCCAGCAGCCCTGGTTTTAAATCTGCGCATCACTTTTCTTCTTACCTGCTCTGCGCTCCACAAGCAGTGTTTTATCCCTGGAGCCCATCGGCTGATAATAGGAAGTGCCGTTTCTGGCCCTCACTATCTGCTCTACTATTTCTTCAAAATCATCAGTGTTGTTAACAAAATCAATATCATTAGTATTTATTATCAATAAAGGTGTGCTGTTGTAATGGAAAAAGAAGTGATTATAGGCCTGGTTTAGCAGATCAATATAATCCCGATCCATATTATACTCATAGGCACGCCCCCGCTTCTCGATACGTTTTAGCAAGACATCGGTGGATGTCTGCAGATATACCACCAGATCTGGCTGAGCTATTGAGGATTCCATGACTCTGGTAAGTTGATTGTAGAGAATGAGTTCATCCTCATCCAGATTTATGTTGGCAAATATCCGATCTTTGGCAAATATATAATCACTAATGGTCACCTGATGAAACAGATCCTGTTGAGCAACCATCATTGATAACTGCTTATATCGGGAAACCAGAAACCATAACTGTGTCTGAAATGCAAACATCCGCCGGTCAGCATAAAACTTGGTAAGAAAAGGATTTTCCTCTGCCTCCTCAAGAACAGTTCTTGCATTAAATCGCTCAGCAAGAAGATAACTTAATGAAGTCTTACCTGCCCCTATTACCCCTTCTATACAAAGGTAATTGAAATGAAGTGAACTTCGGCTGTCATGCTCTGCCATCGCTGTAATCTGATCCTTTTTCATGAAAATGGAAAATCTTTTGAGCTCTGATTTGTGGTCCCATCTGCTTATAATGCTCTGATACCGACATCCCTGTTCCTGGAATGAGCCAATCCGGAACAATCTGATTCATCCCTTCCAGACAAAATCTTCTCAAAAGCATCTGGGGATGGGGTATAACAAGTTCCGCAGTACTAATTATTTGTCCTCCAAATAACAAGATATCAATATCAGCCGTTCTGGGAGCCATCCGCATCTTGTTGTCACGGCCCAGCTTTTTCTCTATCTCTTTGGTACATTCCAATAATTGTTGAGCGGTGCCTTCAAAACCACCACTTATAATACGGTTAATAAACCAGGGTTGATGCTCTACCCCAACTGGCTCGGTCCTAAGCAGGTCAGATTTGCGCAGTATACCTTTCAAGATTGAAAAAAGCGCCTCCTCCATCTGGCTGATATAAATGCACTGATCCCCAAGATTACTGCCTAAACTCAATACCACAGATTCCATACACACTGAAATATAGTTTATGAATAATTAATGCCTTAAAATTTGAAACCCTAAAACCTGTCCCGATAATGAAAAGAGGATACAGGACCAAACTCTATAAGCTGCTTATAGATCTCTGCCTTACGGCCTACTATCGCTATAATCGCATTCTCAGGAGAAAAACAGCTCCGTATCGTTTCATTTATACTGTCAAGACTGATCTGATTAATCATCGAATCAAAATTCTCTATATATGAATCGGCACGATCGTAAAAACGCAGCCATAGTAACTTCTCCGCAATATTGCCTATCCCCTCCAACTGGAAAGCCATATTACCAATCGCAAACTGTTTGGCGTTCTCCAGTTCCTTCTGCTCTACCCCATTCTCACTAAAATCTTTAAAAACATCTAATATCGATCGAATCACCGTTGATACCTGGTTATTCTGAGTAGATGTCTGAATCAGAAATGCCCCAAAATATCGCTCCGAAGCTATTTGAGAGCTAATCCCATATGTCCTGCCATCAGTGCTGCGGATTCTGCTCATAAGCCGGGAGGAAAAATTACCCCCACCAAAAATGTAATTAGCCAAAATTAATTCAGCTTTTCGAGCGAAAATCTCCCCTGGTGCATTGTGCCCAATAATTATCGAAGATTGGGTAAGGATCGGCTTATCAATCATTCGTACCACTCTCCTAGGCTGCGCCACCGCCGATGCCACAACCGATGCAGCACTGTTAACGTTGTTAAACTCCAATAAAACAGATAAATTACTTTCCTTAAATTCATGGGGATCAAATTTCCCTGCTACTGCCAGTATCGCTTTAGATGGAGAGAAATAATCTTTGTAAAAATCTCTCACCATCTCAACTGTAATTTTTTTTACAGACCCTGTGGAATAAAACCTTCCGGCCGGGTGCTCCTCACCGACAAGCTCCCGGTAAAAATGACGATTTGCCAGCACTCCTGGCTCAGAAATTTCTGCCTTTAAGGCAGTAATCATCTCTCGCTGCAACATCGCAAACTCGTGCTGCTCCATCTTGGGATCAGAAATCATCTTCCAGAAAAGCGGAAATATCTCCTGCTGCTTCGATGCAAGCATGCGCACCCCTATAGCCACATGCTCTTCTCCGATATCAGAAAAAAGCGATGCTCCTGCATATTCCATTTTTTCATTGAACTGCTCCGCATTCAACTGCCCGCATCCCTTCTGAAGAAGCCTGGTACACAGCTCTACAGTCCCCTCCATACCAGAAGGATCGGAAAATGTGCCTACAGAGAACTGAATAATGGCGATTAATCCATCCTGCTCATCATCCGGAACCATAATCAGACGCAATCCGTTTGAAAGCACAACTTCTTCAATTTCCGGAAATTTATAAATGCCTGCCATCAGTGTCCCCGTCCGAATTTACTAAATATTCTGCGAAACAGCCCACCTGCATACAGTAAAGGATTGACCTTTGATGGTTGCAGATGAAGCACATGACATTTCGAATCATCCCAATAGGCATGTGCCACATCCATCAGTTTACTCCCATCCAGTGCCTTCAATGCATCCAGTCGCCTCACCCATAACCGGTAATCACCTTCAATACACTCGCTGTAACCAATCTTTTGACATATATTTTCTACATTGTATAACTCGAAAATTCTATTAGTCAAAATACTGTTTTTTATCTTCTCCATCTCTGCTATGGTAATTCCCTCAGATTTGATTTTCCTTATCTGCTCAAGAACCGCTTTTTCCACACGGGAAACAGCTATATCAGGGGTGAAAGCAGCAAAAAACAGGGACATACCGGCAAATTTTAACATATGATTTATTCCACCAGCCATCACCGCTACCGATTGTTTCCTGACAATCTCCCTGTGCAATCTGCTGCTCTCACCTCCGGAAAGCACCTGCTGCAATATCTCCATCGGTACCGCATCTTCATGTGAGGAAGACGGGGCTGGAAAACCGACTATCAATATCGGTACATCAAATTCCACCCTGCGACTCATCCGATTAGCCATATTCCTGATAATAGAATGAGACAAATCCATCCTGCCTGCACCACTTGCAGGCCTTTTATCGCCAAAATGCCTGTTTATCAGCTCAAAAATATTGTCTTCTTCAAAATCACCCACGATCACTAATACCACGTTATCAGGTGAATACCATCTCTGATAATAGTCTCTGCACTGTTCAACCGTTAATGATTGAAGATCCTGCAGTTTTCCCAGTGGACTTACCTCATAAGGATGATCCCTGAAAAACTCCTGCCTGAACTCCAGAAACGCTTTAGTAAGGGGATTATTCATGTACGTATGATACTCTTCGATAATCACCTTCTTCTCAGTTTGAAAAATATCACTTTCTAATCGCAAGGTATCCATACGATCGGCTTCCAGCTCGAGAACCATCTCCAGTGATTTACAGGGGACACTGTTTATATAAACTGTCATATCCTCAGTAGTAAATGCATTGGAGTGTCCACCCACCGCATTGATGGAATTGGCATGCTCCTCCGGTTTGAATTTTGCCGACCCGCGAAACATCATATGCTCAAGAACATGACTGATTCCCCGTACCCCATCATGCTCATGAATACTGCCTGTCTTATACCAAAGCTGTATGGAAACAATGGGTGCACCATTCTTTTTTAAACAAATAGCTTTCAACCCATTGTCAAGTTTAAATTCTTTTATGTTGTTAAGAAGCATTTTGCGGTACTATCAGAAAAGGTGAAAAATCATCTTCCAGTATCTTCATTATATAACCAAAAAGATCTCTTCCATTTTCAATACTCTGGTTCCCTGCGACCTCGGAGGTAGAACCATTCGGAAACATCTTTCTAAACTGTTGAGGATCCTTTCCTCTTTTTTTCCAGATCCGATATTCACCTGGTTCGGGCAATCTATGAGTTTTACTCTGATGACTATCCCTGAGCAGTTCCGGAAGCAGAACCCGGGCCAGGGAAAGAATCAGATATTCCGATCTTCCATACTCTCTTCCAACTCTATAACAACCAGCCCGATCAGCCACCCTGTTGTCTGACTGCAATGAAAAATACTTTACTTTTTCACTACAGTGGTTCAAACGTTTCACAGCACACTCTAACGCAGCATCATTTTCAGATGAAACATTTAACAGAAGGATCCTGCTGAAACCCTGAAATATCCAATCCCTGCAAATCTCGGTTACCATGTTGGTAAATGTCCTCTCTTTTATCCCGGCACAGCCTTCAAACGATTTAAATGCAGTAGTGCAACTATAAATGATCGGTGGAGCTGTAAGCACCTGAAGCTTTGAAGATAATGCTTCTGCAAGCACTTCAGCACAACGTGTCAGTATTCCTGTTACTGCATAAAGTCCAATCGGCTCCATAGAACCAATCGGAACTATCAGCGATGGGCAACGATGTAAATGTCTGGAAATCTCTCCAAAATTCATATCATACAAACGCAAAGGATACTGGTATAAACTGGAAAGCTGACTCACAGAACATCTCACTATGCAAAGGGTAAATTATGAAGGAAGAATCGGGATGAGACGATTTGAACCTCCAACCATCTCCTGGTCCCGAAACAAAAAAATGCCCCCGTTTTAGCAGGGTTTTTTATCAATTTTTAATACCTTATGTGAATCGAATCGGGACTGAGAACTGGCAAAAACTACCAAACCTTTTGGAATCTGCTTAATATACTGAACGCCACTTTTAAATGGAGATTTTTATACACTTAAAAATCAGAACCGGAAAAACCTGATTTTTTGATATTTTCCAAATTATAACAGCCCACAACTTCTTCCCTTATCGGTTCACCTGGCTGAAACTGCCTCAACATTTACATGAACAGGTCCGCTAAACTTCAAAGGATTATGGATCACACCCTGAAACCAGGGACTCAAAGCATCACGTGGTACATTTATCGATTTAACCTCAGGACCACATTATGACAATGATACAGAAATCGTAATCACATCAATCCATCAGTTTTAAATCTAAGCTATAACAAAAAAGGTCGTAAACCACTTAACCTAAATGACTTACGACCCTAAAATTCAATCGGAGTGACTGGATTTGAACCAGCGACACCTTGGTCCCGAACCAAGTGCGCTACCAGGCTGCGCTACACTCCGAAAATCTTTCAGTTTGACAAATCAAAGACTGTTGTATCAAATGTCTCAAAATATCTTATAATCCCCGGATTAGCAAGACATTTTTCTAAGGAAGGAATAACCTTTTATCTTTCCTTATAATCTACCCTTATCCTGCCAATAAACCTTGAAAGCTGCAGTGTTTTCTCCCCCGTATCATCAATCATCAATGGAATCCTGTCACGATCTGCCGGGAACACCCCATTTGAGGGATCTGCAAATATCCACTTCCCGGTGTAAGCACTTACCCAGACATGATAATAATAGCCTTTTCCGGATTCCATATAAACCAAACCCATCACCACCCGCGCGGGAATCCCTGCAGCCCGTAACAGCGCCGCCAGCAATACAGCATGCTCTCCACAATCTCCAAAACCAGAATTCAATGTCTCTACAGCACTGGAGAAGGTAGCAGTGTTTCGTTTTTTCAGCATCCGGTAAACCGAGTCGTTGAATATTCTTACCAAAGCACACATAGAATCTGAATTCTTCTGCAGGGCTTTTGAAAGCCTGATAATGTCGGGATGATCTGCCTGCACCGTTACTGTAGGCAGTGTATAGATCATCAGAGAATCAGCAATCTCATCCCCTATTAAACTGTTTCCACACTCCTTCTCCGGAGATTTTAACAAATATCCACCTTCGCATTTCTGATAATAGCCAATAACAGACGTATCAGGCTGAAATGCAGAATCAAAGGATAAAAATATTCTCTCAGATGTCGCCGCCCTTCTTTTGACCCGGATCTTAAAAGCCTCTATCAGATCCTTTTGCTCTATCACGCCTTTTTTTGAGGAAACATCACTGGCCATGGTAACAAAAGGATAAATCTCCCTATACACCGTTTTTCCCTTACGATCCAACTTCCAGATTGCATCTCTGGCATAAACATTGTCTCTGCTTACCAGCACCCAGTTGTAACCATTTTTTTTGTCTGGTTTTTCCCTGCATACAGTGTTTGTAATAATGTATTCACCAGAAGTAAGCTCAAAAGCACTGTCTGTCCAGCTGTTTCCGATCTCCAGAGAAGAATCCAGAATACCACGATAGATCTCATAAAGAAAGTTTATCGATTCCTTTACGGGTGATATTTTTTTCTGCCTCTGCACTCCACCAGCTCTCACCAGAAGACTCCAGTGCCCCCAATCACAGCCAACTTTCCAGTAATTTTCCCCAGCTGAGCTGATAATCTTCATTTCTGCAGAAATCAGACTGCCATCAAAGCCATAAACTCTTTTTTCATGTAAGGAAGTCTCCATTTCCAGAATATTGGAAACCTCCACCACCGAATCCCTTACTCTTAGTGAACTGCTTAAAACTCCGGTTGGTTGTCCATTCAGAAGCACCTCCAGACGATCATTTATCTGAACAGCCTCCCATTTCTCTTTTTCATTACCGGCAAAAAGAAAGCAATTGAAAACCAATAATAAAAAAAAGGCCACTTCCATCACTGCAACCCGTTATTCTGATGAAGTCTATCCCGGTAATCCTCAAAATCCACTCCGCAGATACTTCGGAACCTGGCCAGGCATTCCTTTTCATCTGCAAATCCGGTTGTTTCTGCGGCCTCTGATAAAGACAGATCCGGATTCTTATTTATCATTATTTTTACCCTGTTAATGCGCACCTGGTCGATAAAATCCTCCACTCTCATCCCCAGCTCTTTTTTGAAAAGGGCTTCCAGATAAGCTCTTCCGGTCACCAGTTCACTGCAGATCTGATCAACTGTCAAACCCGTATCTGCATAATTTTTTTCGATGTATCTGCATGCCTGCCGCACAAAACGGTTCATCACCGATAGCCTGGTTGTGGTCATGAACCGGTTTACTTTTCCCAGCTTCCGATAATACCGTATTAAAACCAGAGTGCCTGCAGCCAATACAGACAAGAAAGCCAGAATTGTCCGGATCCTTTTGTTTTTCCAGCCTTTTTTGGCAACTACCTTTGACTTTTGTACAAATTCTTTTACAGTACTTTTTGGGGAAAATCCTGATGAGAATATATCCGGGCAGAATTTACCGGAAAGGCTCTTTTGTAACTGCTTAACTTTAGCTGCTATGCTTTTTTGATCTGAAAACTTGACCTGGTAAGCAGGAATTAAAACTTCATCCCAATTGTTTTGACCGCTTTTTTCCGCACTAATTAAACTCAGTATCAACAGAATTGCAGCGCTGCAGATCGGTACATTCAGTTTTCTGTACACCGTTTCATCTGTTCCTGCAGCATAATTGTGTAATTAACGCCCAGCATATCAATTTTTGCACGCAGCCTGTTGCTGAAGCGGTCAACCTCATCAATATCCCTATTTTTTACATCCTGCCATAATTTTTTAAGTGTCTTGGCATTCAGAATCTCGTTAGTCGAAATCTCAAAGTGAAGCTTATCGCTTTCAGAGATTCTATTATGAGCATCCTCTATCATTTTTTGAATCTCAGAATAAATATTCTGATCAAATCTCTGCCTTAACAGTTTGATATTCATCGAAAGCTGTTCATAAAAATATCTGCTGTTGAAAATATAATGCCTCTTATTTTTATAAACACTGCTGTCATAATAATACTCCCCGATTACTCTTCCTCTGGTAGTTTTAACAACCGATTTAGGAAAAGGTGGGGCCTGAGGTATAACCTCCTGGATAACAGGTCCCGGTATCACCGCTGATTCCTCAGTATCTCCAGTCGAAATATCAGGCTGCTGCACCTGTTCAGCCAGACTTTCCTCTGACGCAGGTTCCTGCTTTTTTGCAGCTTCATCCAGCACAAAGTTAATTGAATCTATCGCACCTTGAAACTCCTGGCCAGAAGCACAATCACTTTCCTTCAGGGTATTTTGCTGTCCCTTATCCTGCTGAGAGAGAATTATCTCATAAAGTCCGTTAACAATCTCATTCTCATTAGAATTAAGCTCTTGGTTAAGCTGTTGTTCGATTAACGACAACTCCTGCTCTTTGACTTTAAGTTTCTCAAGCTTGGAGTTCAATTCACGCAGCTCATTGTTGCATTCAATTATCTGTTGTTTAATGGAAGCAAACTCCTCATCTCTTCTGCGTTTCTCCACCAGAAGATCTCTGGAATCGCGACTGACCTTTTTTATATGTTCCTCTTTCGTACGCAGTATATCCATCTTATCCTGATAAAAATTAATAAGCAGATCTATTGTGCTGTTTGACCCGGTTACCAGATTTTTCTTAAGATTCCAAAGTTGTTCAAGTGCAATTTTGGCATTTTCCTTTTCACCTGAAAGCAACTTTTCTGCAATATCACACATATTCTCAGACACATTGGTCGCCTTGGCATCCAGAAGAATTGTATAAAAACGGTTTGCATCTACCGAACTGTTTTCCATGCCAAAAATGGATTCAGGAATCCGTTCAATTCTTCTCATTTTGATTTCCTTTCAAACAATAATACTATCCCGATCTGCTGTCCCCTCCACAGAATACCCGTCTTTTTATTAAAATAAATTAACCGACACATCAATGGTAATCTTTTTCTCTGACTTTGTCAATACCATCAGGTGTTTCGAAAGTCTCATTGCGGAGCCAGTGTTTCAAAAATCTGTTTCAGAT
>CAYPMS010000052.1:0-23674 GCA_964411655.1 uncultured Fibrobacter sp. | reverse complement strand
CCATAGCCTTCCAGTCCTATAATCTTTCGTGGATTGTTGGTCATCAGTCGGAGTTTACGAATTCCCATATCAGAAAGAATCTGCGCACCGATACCATAATCGCGCAGATCAGGGGCAAAACCAAGCTGCTCATTGGCTTCAACGGTGTCAAACCCCTGATCCTGCAGAGCATAAGCCTTCAGTTTGTTTGCCAGTCCTATCCCCCTTCCCTCCTGACGCAGGTAAAGGATCACGCCGCCATTTTTACTGATGGCCTCCATAGCCGTATGAAGCTGATCACCGCAGTCACAACGGAAAGACCCCAGAATATCTCCGGTAAAGCATTCCGAATGAACCCGCACCAGAACCGGTTTTTCAGGATCGATGGGTCCCTTCTGCAGGGTTATGTGCACTGCACCAGTTAACATCTCCTCGTAAGCGGTAATCTCAAAATCTCCGAAAGCGGTAGGTAAAGGAGTGGTTACCACCTTTTTGATGAATTTTTCATGAGCCCTGCGATAACGGATCAAATCAGCAACAGAGATAATCTTTATATCATGTTTTTTGCTGAATTCCAGTAACTGAGGCATTCTGGCCATGGTACCATCTTCATTCATGATTTCACAGATCACCCCGGCAGGAGTCAGCCCGGCTAACCGTGCTATATCCACCGATGCCTCAGTCTGTCCGCATCGCACCAGTACCCCGCCATCACGTGCCCTTATGGGAAACATGTGCCCAGGCATGGTGAAATCCTTTGGTGTGGCTTTAGGGTCAACCAGTTTCAGAATAGTAGTGGAGCGGTCTGCGGCAGAGATTCCGGTAGTAGTCCCTTCTGTGGCTTCCACTGATACGGTAAATGCAGTCCCAAACCTTGAAGTATTGTTGGAAACCATCAGAGGAATCTGAAGCTCATCGAGCCGTTTCCCTTCCATGGCAATGCAGATAAGCCCTCTGCCAAATCTGGCCATGAAATTTATCTTCTCAGGAGTACATTTTTCTGCAGCAAAAGCAAGATCTCCCTCATTTTCGCGGTCTTCATCATCTACGATGATAACTAATTTACCTTCACGAAAATCCTCAATTACCTGTTCTATATCTTTAAAAGTCTTCAAAATCCCAACCTTTCCATCTTGGAAAGCAGTGCTTCATCTGAGCTCTTCTGATCAGTGCTTTCCAGAAGCCGTTTAAGATAACGGGCTAAACAATCACATTCCAGATTAACCGGGTCGCCACTTTTTTTTAACGCCATGGTAGTCTTTTTTATAGTTGCAGGGATAAATGAAATCACAATCATCTCATCTATTATCTTAGCGATAGTTAAGCTGATCCCATCTATGGCAACCGATCCCTTTTCAGCCATGAATTTTTGTAATTCTTCAGGAACCTTGATGGTTCGCAGCACACTTCCCCCGGCATCATAATCGGAGACTATGGTACCCACCCCATCCACGTGCCCCAAAACAAAATGACCATCAAGCCGCCCCCCTACCTGGAGTGCTCTTTCCATATTCACCCTTCTTCCGGCATGCACATTACAGAGTGTAGTACGAAGAAGTGTTTCCCGAACTGCAGAAAAATAGAGCAGATTACCGTTTATCTTCTCGACAGTCAGGCAGGAACCATCTATGGACACCGACCCCCCCACTGCAACTTCAAAATCGGAGCAATCCGCCTTGACTGCAATCACAAAAGAGGTTCCATGCTGTTGCACAGAACTGACGGTGCCTAAACATTCAATGAGTCCGGTGAACATAATTTTTTCTTAAAAACAGAATGTCTTTTCTTTTATGCCTTGAAATTTGTGAAAAATACTCCCAGTCAGCACACCTTTGCAATAGCTATCTATGAATTTGAGGTCTTTGCACAAATACGAACCCGTTATTATTCCGCAGTCAATCGGTTTTCCTGAAGTTCGTTATTACGGCTTTTTCCCATTGAACCGGAATTGAGGAATTCCACTTATCAGAAAGTCACTGCCAAAAGACTGCTGCCTTACTTCTTTCAAGCTTATGCATTCATCTATGGAAAGCCCCTCTGAGAAACTGATCCCATCCTTACCATCACCTAAAATCTTGCTTCCATAAAAGAGGAAGAGACGGTTTACCAGACCAGCCTGCAGAAAGCTGGATGCGATCGCCTGACCACCCTCCAGGAAAATACTCGTAAGATTTTGCTGACAAGCCATTTGTACAAACTGTTCCAGGCTCAGGATTTTGTCGGTATGTCCGGTATACCAATATTCGATTCCAGATTCTTTTTTTATCTCAGGGCCATTTCCACCACTAATCACCACAATGCTTCTGGTTTCTGCGGAATGTTGAAAAAAATAACTGTTCTGGCTGATCTGATTATCAGAGGAAAAGACAATGCGTGCCGGGGAATACCCTTTTTTGTGTCGAACCGTAAGCTGCGGGTCATCAGCCTGCAGTGTGCCTTTTCCCACCGCAACAGCGGCATGACAGCGGCGTAGCTCATGAACATACTCTCTGGCAGCTTCTCCGGTGATCCACTTTGAGTTCCCTGCAGTATCTGCAATTTTTCCATCCAAAGTCATGGCCAGTTTCAGTGAAACCCAGGCCCGTTTGTTTATGACAGACCAGAAAAAGTCTTCATTGAGTTCTGCTGCCTGCTCATGCAACACTCCTTCAGAGACTTCGATACCGTTTTGGATGAGCTGCTGTACGCCTTTGCCACCCACCAGAGGATTTGGATCTTTCAACGAAAAGATCACCTTTTTAATCCCTGAAGCTATGATTGCATCGGTACATGGTGGAGTTTTGCCGAAATGACAGCAGGGTTCAAGAGTGACGTACAATAAAGCGCCATTTGCCTTTTCTCCTGCCTGAGCTAAAGCGATTTTCTCGGCATGATGCCCTCCATAAGGTTGAGTAGCCCCTTTCCCCACAATTTTTCCTTCGCTGACTACTACAGCTCCAACCGCAGGGTTAGGAAAGGTTCTGCCTTTGGCTTCTCTGGCCAGATCCAAAGCCATTTGCATGAAATGAAGATCTTTTTCCATTATACAGTTCCACTTAGATGATTATGTTTGCCGGCGGATATCTCCTGGAAGACTCTTCGAAATGACATTTCGAAGAATCGACGAAAAAAATAACAGCCGAAGACTCGTGAAAAATTCAGCACAACAAAAATGTAACATCCAACTATTTGCAGCAGGACCAAACCAGTTGTATTTTTGATTAACATGAAAAATAACGCCTGTTCAAAAGAAGAACTACTTGTATCGTTAGCCTCCAAAGGGGATGCAGCTGCTTTTTATACTCTGGCTCTGCCCTACTTTGAAACCGAATACCTGAATTTACGGCATAACGGAAGTACCCACACTGATGCGGTGGAAAAAATTCTGCCGGATTCTTCAGCACTATTCAAAAAAATCATTGGTAACAAACCCGCAGATTTTAATGAATGGTTTAAAAATAATTCAGAAATTTCCACCCCTGAATTCGATGAGGTTGCCATTGTTGATATCGATAAAGATATGGTTTCCCAGCAAAACCATTTTCTTCAGGAGATACAATTACATCTTTTACGAACCGCTTCTGAATTTAATAACAAAAAGAGGAAAAAATTTCTGGAATTTTTACGCAATCCCAGAACAAAGATGATCACCGGGGTATCGGCAACAATACTGTTATTTCTTATTCTCTTTTTATTGTTGCATATCACGGGTTCAACGGTGCTTATTAGATTTAAGCATGCGGAAAAAGAGTTCAGTTTTGTGATAGGGCCATCTACCCAAAAGGAACCGGCATCTAAATCCGGTCTTATTTCTGCTGCGCCAAAACCAGATAGCACTACCATCGATTCAACAGCAAAAGATTCGGCAGGCTCAGTAGTAGCAGAAGAGAAAAAAGCTGAGCCCCCACCGGTAAAAAAGGTGTACCGGCCAAAACCAGTTATTGCAGAACAACCCCGGATTTCTCAGTTTCCTCCTGCTCAGGGACTTCAACCACCATCATTGCCAGCAGAGACGCCGGCACCAGTTGCAGAAGAACCAGCAACTCCGGCAATCTCTTCAGGCACATCGGCACATTCCACACCCCCGGAAAATTCTTCAAATTACTAAAGTTCAATACAGTTTATCTGTTTTTCCTCTATCGTATAGTTCTGATATCTGTTTACTGACCTGCTAATTCTCAATGCTGGTTCCTTAATACACATGAGCCCACTAAAATGCCCAAAAAGGGACTTTGAGAAGATCCTATCATGACACTGGATGGAATGATCCCTGGACTCTGAACAAACAAATAATGAATATCGAAGTAAACACGTCACATAACCAGCTTTTTTGTCAAATTTTTATCGAAATTTTATGGAAGAGTAATGATTTTTTTATTTTGATAATTAAATAACATTTGATCTTCCTTTCCTGTTTATCTATTTTCATTTTTTTGCAGCACCAAAACAGTTCCTTATAAAAAAATTTTGATCAGCGATTACTATATACGTCCGATTATTTGCAGGTATCCGCTTATTAAGTTGTTTTACTTAAACTTAGCAGTTGACTACGCTGTTAAATAAGTGTATAGTTTCAAACGATCTTTAACCCAGGGTAAAACCCCATTATATGTGCACCGATGAAATTAAATTGGCCCAAAAACTTTAATATTACCATATGCACAATCATTGTGGTTTCGTCATCCATTTGTATTGCTGATGAATATGTATTGCAAGCAGGGGATGTAATATCCATAAATGTAGTGGAACACCCAGAATTTTCCGGTCGACATAAAATCAGACCGGATGGCAGAATCAACTACCCGGTCATCGGTGAAATCGACGTAGCTACTCTTACCCCTGCTCAACTTGTCAAAATTATGCAAGGCAAACTTTCTTCTTATGTTAACAATCCGGTTGTTTCAGTTTCAATAGAAGCCTACTATGCAAATAAGATTTTTATTATCGGAGCAGTGAATCATTCAGGTGAGTACCAGATTTATGAACCGATTGATATGTTAAAAGCACTGGCCATGTGCGGCGGCCTTAAAAATTCAAAAGTCAAAGTGGTCAAGATCATCCGCAGTGATGGTTCCGTAACAAACGTGGACATGAAAGAGATCTGGGAGGCTTCTGCAAAGATTGACAATAAGAAATATCTGCTCTATCCTGGAGATACCATGTATGTGCCGGAATCTGTTAAAATACCGTGGGTAGTGATCAGCACAATCCTTACCATTGTCAGCTTGTCTTTTCAAATTGTATTAACTATAAGCAATCTGAGTTCCCGGTAGAAAAATGTAGCTTTTTCAATTTATCTGCTCATGAAAGATCCAATAATTATATCAATCGGTGGAGGAAAAGGCGGGGTCGGTAAAAGCACTGTAACTGCAAATATCGGCACTTCTTTATCGCAAAAAGGTTTTAGTGTCGGATTTATCGATGCAGACCTGGGAGGAGCCAATCTGCATCTGTGCCTGGGGGTAAGACGTCCCCGTGCAGGCCTGCAGGACTTTATAAAAGGAAACTGTAAAAGCCTCAATGAAGTAGCAGTCTCCACCCTTGTAGAGAGAAGCTGGTTGATCAGCGGTGCCAGTGATATTCTGGAACTTGCCAATCCTAATTTTGCTCAAAAGCAGAAAATTATAAATAATCTGAAAAAACTGGATGCAGATTATATACTGGTGGATTTGGGGGCTGGCAGCAGCTTTCATGTGACCGATTTCTTTGCGGCCTTTCCTTATGGTATCGTTGTAACCGATGGACTCCCCACTTCGATTGAAAACGCCTATGGCTATCTTAAAAATGGAATCCTCAGGGGTATTGTCCGATTGTTTGCCGGAAAGACTGAACTGCAAAACCGGATAAGAAACTTTTCCGATCCTCAAATTAAAAAAGAGTTCACGACCGTGAATGATCTGCTCAACAACCTTAAAAACGATTACCCCCAGGAAGTGGTATTGATAAAGGAATGGCTTCATAAACGCCGGAGTTTTCTGGTCCTTAACATGGTTAAAAATGCGGATGATATAAAAATCGGGATCCGTTTTGCAGAAATGGTGAAAAAATATCTCTCAATCAACCTCTACTACATCGGATATATAATGTTTGCACCGGAAGTAAGAGCTTCGATAAAAGAGATGCGGCCCTTCATGCTTAAAGAGGAACCTTCCAAAATCCGCGACTGTTTCGAGGCAGTTTCACAGAATTTAATCGCTATTACCAGGGAGTCTGCCTGATGGGGTATCTGCATTATTGGAAACTGCAAGAAAAGCCATTCGAAGAACTCTGTGATACCAGATTCTTTTTTGAAAGTGATGACCACCGGGAAGCACTCGACCGGTTGCTTTATCTGATCAAAGACCGAAACATGTGTATGGGACTGCTCACCGGTGAGGTCGGTTCCGGCAAAACCATCACCAAGAATGTACTTATCAATTCTCTGCCGAGCCAGAATTTTGAAGTTATAGATTTTGATTACTGCAATTTCTGTTTCAACGATCTTCTTTTCGACATAGTACAGAGGATAACATTCAAAGATGCCCGTCTTGCATTAATCGAAGAGTTGGAGGCTCCAACACGTAACGACAGATATCAGCTTTTCCAGCTTTTCAAGAAAAAGCTGGATGTACTTCTATACGAAGAAAAACGGCATCTGGTACTGATCTTTGATGAGGCTCAGCAGATAGAAGAAAATGTGCTTGATGAAATCAAGAATCTGACAAATAACTTCTCCAGAACGGAAAACTTCCTTACCATCTTCTTTGTGGGTCAGCCGGAGTTGCGGGAGAAGATCAGAAAACTCAAACAGGTGGATCAGCGTATCTTTCTGCGATTTCATCTTAACAATCTCGATTATAATGACACCTTGAGGTATATCCATCACCGCTTGCGTGTAGCAGGTCTTGAAAAGGGTACTATTTTCACCAGTTTGGCACTAGAGATGATTTTCCGCAACACCGCAGGTGTTCCCAGGGAAATAAACCGGCTCTGCAAATTAGCTCTCAACTACGGGTTTGCACAGAATTTAAAGGAAATTTCCCATGAAGATATTCAGATAATTGTTGATGATCTGCAGGAACATACCTAAATGGCAAAAAAGAAATTCAGTCTCGGTGCAATACTCCAAAAAATTAATGAGGAAAAAGGATCTGAAGAAATCCCGGTACAAAGGTCATCAGCCGGTATCGATTCTTCAATAAATAATCATGAGCAGGTTCTTCCATCCTCTGTTACAGACGATAGTATAAGCTCCGATACAGATTTACCGTTACAACCATCGGTTGGCAGACATAAGCCGAACCAGTTACCAGGTAAATCCAATTTTTCATCAGATAAACCTCACCAATCCAGACATAGCTACGCCCCGGCAGCTATTGAGCAGTCAGAAAGAAATTACGCTCCTGCCCCTCCCGTTTTATCACCGTATTCCTCAGTCAATGCATTCGCTGAAGCGGAAGAAGAGGAACCATTTGACATATTCAAACACATAGGAGTTATCATCAGGAGACGCAATATAGTTTTGGCAGTTGTACTGTTAATGACTCTGTTGTCGATTTATAAATTTTTATCCAGTGACAAATTCTATGTCTCTCATGCCCGTCTTCTTTTCCGACCTGGTGATCAGGAAATGATCGGTGATATGAATCTGTACCGTTATTTTATGGATAGAGACAAGATTTTCAGCACTCATCTTGAGCTGCTCCGGTCTCATACAGTCCTGAGTATGGTATCAGCAAACCTGGATAACAGAATTTCTGAATTCAGCATAAAAGCCAATCTGACTTTAAAGCAAGGTGAAACCAACGGTAATAAAAACGATATCATAGAACTCTCATTCCAGCATCCGAATCCGGATACCGCACGGGATGTACTGAATGAGCTCTGCAGAACCTATATCGATTACCGTCGCGAAGTCAACACACAGGAGTTGACCCGCCTGATATTCAAATTTGAGACTCAGATCTCCAAGCTGCAGAATGAACTCGATTCCAAAGAAAACAGTCTGCGTAACTTTAAGGAAGAAAATCAGATGGTGCAGCTATCAAGCGAAACCAATCTGATTGTATCAAAACTCTCGGAGATGGAGCTGGCTTTGCAGAAAACACAATTGTCTCTTCTGGAAAGCAAGGAGAGACTTTCTGCGCTAAACTCTCAGATTAAGCTTCAGGATCCGGATATAATTCAGTCAATAACCTACCAGGATCCTCTTCAGTCCAAGATTGCAGATCTTGAACTGCAGCTCAATACTTCTACTGCCGAATACAGTGCAGAACACTTCAAAGTAAAAATGCTGAAGCAGCAGATTGAGAATCTTAAATCTGCAGCAATTGACAGCATCTCCAGAGAAGCAGCAAGCAAGACCCTGGTGAAAAACCCCATCAGGCAGGCTCTCCTTCAGGATCTGATCAATCTGACAATAGAAAAGGCTGCATTGGAAGCGAAACGGATTGCCCAGGAACAGATCATCGAAAAATTAAACAGAGATCTGCTGCAACTGCCCTCATTAGAGCAAAAATATGCCAATCTGCAACGGGAAACCGAATCACTGATACAAACTCTGCGGTTACTGAAAACCAAATATGAGGAAGCCAAGATCAAACGTGATTCGCAGGAATCAGATCTCAAGCTTCTTGAACTGGCTCAGACTCCTTTATCCGCAATGTCTACTGTTAAGTTTACCAACATTATTGTGGGCATTCTGATAGGGTTAATTCTGGGAATAGCTCTGGCTCTTCTGATCGAATACCTTGACCAGAGTCTTAAAGATCCTGCAGATGTGGAAAAAGAACTTGAGCTGCCCCTTTTAGGAATTGTGCCTTTAATAGAAGCAGAACAGGCTCTGATAGAGCAATCAACAGACCTGACAAAAAACATACTTGAGCCATTCAGAGCGTTACGGGCCAACCTTAAGCATATCGCCTCAGCACACGATATTAAGACACTTATGGTTTGCAGTGCAGTTAAAGGAGAAGGGAAAACCACTCTTGCTGCAAATTTAGCAATTACATTTGCCCTCGATGGTAAAAAAGTAATTCTTATAGATGCAGACCTTCGTCGCTCTCAGATGCATACACTTTTTGCCATTCGCAAACAGATAGGGGTCACTGATTATCTTCTGGGAACAGCGACTGTCGAACAGATCTTGAAACCGACCCACTATCCCAATCTGTTGGTGGTAACCTCCGGTGAACGTCCCCATAACCCTTCAGAACTGTTGGGAACCATCAGGTTTGATCAGTTAATAGAAGAACTCAAAAGCAATGCTTCAATTGTCATATTTGATTCGCCGGCTCTTCTTCCGGTCAGCGACACCTTGACCATGGCTCCTAAAATGGATTGCTGTCTGATTGTGACCAGGGCTTTATGGACTCCCCTGAAAGCGGCTAAACAGGCAAAGAACCAACTCAGCCGAATTGGCTGTCACATTTACGGAGGCATTTTCAATGGTATTTCAAATGGTAAAAACTACTATCCATACTATTATGGTTATTATGGGTATTATTCTTACAAATACACTTACGATGAAGACCCTGGAAAATCACGTTTCTCAATCCGGCAATTGGGACTCAATCTTGAAGACATGCTCAAAAACAAGATTAATTCCACATTGTTTGCATTTCCAAAAATTATTGCCGCTGTCAGCCAGCTAATCAGATCTCTGTTCAGAAAGAAAAGGTTCTGGATTCTTCTATTGACTCTTTTCACTGTAACAGGCATGAGAATATGGTTTCAGGCAAATTATAAACATCCGGTAGATTCAATCAAATATCTGGGATTGGGAGGTTCTGTAAATTATCCGGAGAGTACCCTGAATGATAATACGCCCGATATGGCTTTTCCCAGGCACAAAGAGCACGCTAATATGGATTATCTTTCCACAGCAGTTGATACAGTCGGCCTTGGGGACAGTATTGATCTTTGGCTCAAGGCCAAATCCGGCAAAGACATCGAAAGATTTCTTGCTTTTTATGATGATTCGCTTTTTGAGTTTCCGGGTGGTTCGATCCATCAGTGGCGGCAGAAAGCTGTTGAACAGTTTTCAAAACAGAAAAATGGATGCAGTTTCAAACTGACAGAGACCTCCTTTCATAGAAGCCCTAAGAATTACCTGGAAGTTTCTCTTGACCTGATGGAAATTTCCGGAACAGATACTCTTTACCATTCCATAACTTCCATATGGCATGCCGGAAAAAATGGCTGGAGGATCATCAGAGAAAAGTCTGTTACCAATAGTAAATTTTAAGATTGCAGGTATCCATGTCCGCAAAATTGAGAAAACAAATCATTCATTCAGCAGTCTATTTCCTGCTTATGGCAGCAATTTGCTGGCAGGGCTTTTACCTTTACAAGTATTGCAGACCGGATCTCAGGGTTGAGGCCTTACAATCGGTAAGGGTGAGGGTTGATGGTAATGTAAGAAAACCCGGTACTTACCTTGTTCCGGAAGGAACTACTCAATTTGAAATTCTTAAAGTTGCCGGTATCCGCCCCACATCCGATCTTTCCGCACTCCAATTATTCAACCAACTGGAAAATAATGCAAATATCAATGTAGGTACTCTTCAGAAAGCAGTTGATATCAGTTCAAATAAAATGCTGGCCAGTCTGGAATTTTATCTGGGGGAAATAAACATAATCGCCAACGATGGACGTAATGTTCCAATACACGAGGGGATGGAAATTTCTAAAGGCGACAGAATACTTACCGAAGCATCCGCTCAGTCAGAAATCTCTGTTGGAGCTAATTCCAGAATTGACATGGATAATTTCTCAGAATTGATATTTGACAAAGTCGGTGAAATGGAAAATAATCGCAGTACATTCGAACTCTTCCAGAAAACAGGAGCCTGCTGGTACAGAGTCGCTTACACTCAAAAAAATTCCGAACTGTTCCGCGTTTTTACTTCTCAGACAATCTTGACCGTAGCTGCCTCAGGAGCAGATTTTCTGGTTGAAGTACAAAATGATCATGTTCAGGTAAACCTTATGGATGGATTGATTCTTCTGGAACGTGCTGACAACAGTGAAGCAATTAATCTTATCTCTGGTCAGTCTGCAATTATTTACAACGACGGTAGACCTTTTGAGGTGACTCGCCTTTCAAGTGATCTCGATGCCAACAACCGTTTTTCACAACTTAACCGGGAAAAAATTAATTACATGAACCGGCTCATGCCGTTTAACATTCTTTTCTGTGCCCCACCTGCAGTTTTCTATGTAATCAGCATTCAATATCAGACCGGGGATTTTCATCTGATTCGAGTACCATCAGAATTGCTCATAGAACAGTTCTCCAATGGTATCTCCACTATCTCTCAGGCATATCTTTATGGAGGACCGGTTTTTGTAAGCACTTTTCTGGAGCGTATCCTCAATATTCGGATACCCAAGTATTGCGTTTTTAACAAAAATGATTTAGTGCGTACCGCCGATGCTCTGGGCGGAGTTAAAATCAATGTCGATGATAAAGCTGCATCTGTACTAAATATAAGCACCGGGAATCAGAAACTTAGCGGTCGAGATCTTCTGCTCTACGTCTCACCTTCCATTTCAGGGGTCTACGATTGCAATGTTCGTCAATCCCAACTGATTAAAAGCCTTTTTGAAGGCTTCCGCAGCAAAAGCGTGCCTATGACACTGATTCTGGCAGAACAGATACTGACTAATACCGAAACTAACTTTTTACCTTTCGAATTAATGGAACAATATTCTAAATTTAATGTTCAAAGCAATTGGAAATACAAAGAATATGATATTCCTGCTCATATTGTTAAAAGGGGAATAAGGGATTGCTTCGAACCCATACTGGAAAAAAGCAGGGAGCTGTTAAAGTAATATGAATAAACCCTCAGTCTTAATCATTGGCTCTAATGGTCAGCTCGGCACGGATATGGTCATGCTGAGTAAACAGGCTGGATTCAATGTCTCGGAAATCGATTTTCCTCAAATCGATATTACAGATCCACTGATGACTGAACGCTGCATTCTTGATCTCAAGCCGGATTATGTTATAAACTGTGCGGCATATACCTTAGTCGATGATTGTGAAACTCACCAGGAGAAGGCTTTTGCTGTCAATGCACAGGGACCGCTTAACATCGCACTATCTGCGAAAAAGTCAGGTGCTGTAATGGTTCAAATAAGCACCGATTATGTTTTTGACGGCAAGAAAAATTCCCCTTATCTGGAGCAGGATCACACTGATCCTCTTACCGTATATGGCAAGTCAAAACTGGAAGGAGAAAGACTTGTTGCCGCCAACTGCGAAAAATATCAGATTTTCCGTATCGCCTGGCTATATGGTATCTATGGAAACAATTTCGTGAAGACGATCAGAAATATAGCACAGAAAAAAATGCAGCAGAAACAGCCTCTGACAGTAGTAAATGATCAGATTGGCACTCCCACCTACACCAGAGAGGTCTGTGCACAGGTCATAAAGATGATAACCCAGCCATACTATGGGATTTTTCACTGTACAAATGAAGGATCCTGCAGTTGGTACGATTTCGCTCTGGAAATAATAAAAGCTGCAGGAATAAATGTGGAACTGGTTCCATGTACAACAGATGAATTCCCCAGACCCGCTCCCCGTCCTCACTTTAGCGTGCTGGAGAATGCCAATCTCAAAAAACTTAACATGAACATAATGAAGGACTGGAAAGAAGCATTCAAGAGCTTTCTGATCGATGAATCAAAACACATGTCAACCGATGTCAATGAAAGATGAATTATGAAAACAATCCTTGTTACTGGTGGCGCTGGTTTTATCGGATCTAATTTCGTACATTTTCTTCTCAATTCAGATTCCGGATATAAAATAGTCAATCTGGATGCTTTAACCTATGCAGGAAATCCGGACAACCTAATCTCTCTTGAGAATAACCCGGGATACCAGTTTGTCAAAGGAAGTATCGATGATTCCTCTCTGGTAACAGAGCTGTTTGACAATCATGATTTCGATGCAGTCGTGCATTTTGCCGCTGAATCGCATGTAGACAGAAGTATCACCGGACCGGAAGCTTTTGTAAAAACCAATGTGCTTGGAACACAGATACTGCTGCAGGCAGCAAAAAAAGCCTGGCAGGACCGATTCGATAAAAAAAGATTCGTACACATATCCACCGATGAAGTCTATGGAAGCCTGGGGCCAAGCGGATATTTTACCGAAAAGACACCGCTGGCACCCAACAGTCCCTATTCTGCATCTAAAGCCGGCAGTGATCTGCTGGTAAGGGCATTCTACGAAACCTATAATTTTCCTGCTATGATTACCCGCTGTTCAAATAACTACGGTCCCTATCAGTTCCCCGAAAAGCTTATCCCCCTCACCATTACCAATGCGTTGCGGGATCTGCCATTACCGGTCTATGGAGACGGGAAAAACGTGAGGGACTGGCTTTTTGTCAATGATCATTGCGCTGCAATAAAACTGGTGCTGGAAAAAGGAACTCCTGGTAAGGTTTACAATATCGGAGGAAATAACGAGTGGCACAATATTGACATTGTCAAACTGATCTGTGCAGAACTGGGAAAGCCACAATCTCTTATTACCTTTGTAAAAGATAGACTGGGTCATGACCGTCGCTACGCCATAGATGCAAGCTTTATTAAGAGCGAACTTGGATGGTCACCTTCAGTGAACTTTGAACAGGGTATTAAAAAAACAATCCAATGGTACCTGGACAATCAGTGGTGGTGGACTGCTATCTTGAAAACCTCAGCCTGAGGCTGAGGGCTGCCCTCCAGGAGAAAACACCAGAGCATAAATAGCTCATCCTGCTTCAGCTTCCCTCGAGCACACATTCCCCGGATAATTATTTCCTTTGCTCCGGTTATTCTGCCATTGAAGTGGTTGAAGATTGCTGATATCATCATTTCCTCCAAGGATAACCGGTTTTATATGATCGATCTCCCAGCCAGTGCCATTATCCTCGTATACTCTATACTGATTGCGCTCTATCCAGGCACCACAACTGTCTTTTCTTTTCTCGGACGGATCGATTCCCGGTACTGTCATTCCCTTGTTCCATACCATCTGAATAACTCGCAAACTGAAAGGATTACCATCAACATCGGTTCCCGGTTTTCTGGACATCTGTACTAACCTCCTGTTTTTCCCTCTATATTATCTCTCATCCAAAAAGCAAATCAGAGCAACACTCATACCGTTAGATTTCTCCCTTTGGCATTCATCTTGAATATCACTTTACCTGCCACCTCATCCACAGGGAGACAATTCTATGAAAATTCCTATTTGCATGTTCTTTTTTCTCATTTTAGCGTTAAACCCCAGCCAGGCAGAGTATTTCGGAAGAAACAAAGTTCAATATGACAATTTCGATTTTAAGATAATGAATACCCAATCTTTCGATATCCATTTCTATGCATCTGAACAGGATGCAGTCAAAGAAGCAGCCATTTTGCTTGAAAGATGGTATAACCGGTTCAAATTGATCTTCCAAAGACCTCTGCCGGATAACCAGCCCATTTTGATATACACTAATCATGCCGATTTTCAACAGACTAACGCCATCAATGAACTGCTCACCCAGGAAACCGGTGGTGTTACCGAAGGATTCATGAACCGCATAGTCCTACCGCTTACCGGCGTATATTCCGAGAATAACCATGTTCTTGGACATGAACTGGTCCACGCCTTTCACTACGATATTATGAAAAGCAGCAATGCAGGAATCACCGGAGGAAATCAAATCCCATTGTGGTTTATCGAAGGCATGTCCGAATATCTCACCATCGGCACATTTGCTCCACTTACCTCCATGTGGATGAGAGATGCGGTTCTTTGTAATGATGTTCCCTCTATCGAAATGATTGGCAAAAACCCCTCCTACTTCCCTTATCGTTACGGACATGCTATATGGGCATTCATCGCAGGCCTCTTTGGTGATGAGATCATAGATCCTTTGTTCGAATCGGTTCTGCAGAATGGATGGTATCAGGGATTCAGTCTGACACTGGGAACTCCGGTTGATTCACTGTCAATTAAATGGGAGTCAGCAATTGTTCAGCATTTCAAAGATATGGTACAGAAGAGAAAAAAACCATCCGAAACCGGCAATCAGATTATTTACAACTCATCTATCAATCTTTCACCAGTACTTAGCCCCGATGGAAAACTGATCGCTTATTTTTCCTCCAAAGATCTTTTTTCCATAGATCTGTTTATAGCGGATGCAGCAAGTGGTCAGGTAAAAAATAAACTGGTCAGTGCTCAAACCGATGAGCACTTCGAAGCGCTTCGCTTTACAAACTCCTCGGCAGCATGGTCTCCGGATGCAGAGAAAATTGCTCTTCCTGTTTTTAAAACAGGAGATAACGCGATTGCCATATACAATGTAAAAAAAGGGCGAGTCGAACAGACACTCCAGTTTAAAGAGTTGGGAGATATTTCCAGCGTAGCCTGGTCACCCGATGGAAAAAAACTTCTGATTTCCGCAACACAAAATGCTATCTGTGATCTTTTCATTTACCATTTCTCATCGAAAACACTGCAGAAACTCACTAATGACAATTATGCTGAACTTCAGCCCTCCTGGTCCCCTGATGGTAATTCGATTCTATTTACCACAGATAAACCTGAGCACATCAATCCGGTTTCTCTCTCCTATGTTCCGCTTCGAATCGCTCTTTTCAACCTGATAGACAGTTCGATAAACTATTTCTCTATCGCAAACTGGGCCAAGCATCTGGATCCACAGTTTTCCCCGGATGGCCAATATATCTATTTTATTTCAGATCCTGATGGTTTCAGCAATATCTACTGCTACTCCCTTCAATCCTTCCGTTTCTTTAAAATCACTAATATCGCCACCGGGGTAAGCGGGCTTACCGAACTGGCTCCAGCTCTTTCTGTAGCAGCTAAAAATGGGAAGCTGGCATTCAGTGTCTTTGATAAGTCAAGTTACAGGATCAACACACTGGACCCGGAACCTCCTGATGAAGAGTATATAGTTTTATCCAAAGATGATTACTTCAGGAACATAAAACTTCCTCCGGTTCCTCATAAAAATCCCATAGTGGATACCTATCTTGAAAATCCTGCTGAAGGCCTGGTTACCGATTCATCTTTCTCGGTCCTAAACTATAACCCCAGGCTTCGCCTCTTATATGTAGGTAACCTGGTAATGGGAGCAGCAGCCGACCCTCTTGGTGTGGGTTTTGCCGGTGGTGTATCATTTCTTTTCACTGATCTTTTAGGAGATCATATTCTGGGACTTGGAGCACAAATAAACGGAGGAATCAGAGATTTCGGTGCTGAAGCATTCTATCTTAACCAGAAGAGACGACCCAACTGGGGCTTTGTGCTCAGCAGAATTCCATATATGGCCACTACTGCCGAAGTCCGTAACGACACCACCATGGTTAATGGAGAAGTTAGGGATGCCCAGAAAGTTATACTGACAGATCAGAGAATGTACGATAACCAGATCTATTCGATCCTGCAGTTTCCCTTCTCGAGTAATCGCAGATTAGAATTTACTGCCGGGTTTGGAAGAATCAGCTATGATTATCGCTCCGAAGAGATCAGTGTCATCAATAACCGCATAGTCGGACGTCATGATCTTGTCGAGGACGAACCTGCATCTCTTAACATGTTCCAGTCATCGCTTGCCTATGTCGGAGATTTCTCCTATTTCGGATTCACCGGACCGGTTACCGGACGTCGCTTCCGTCTGGAATATCAACAAACAACCGGATCGCTTCTCTTTGGAACCATCCTGGCTGACTATCGGCAATACTTTCTTTTTAATCCTCTCACCCTTGCATTCCGTTTTCTGCACTATGGTCGCTATCTTAAGGATTCTCAGGATTACAGACTCTCAGAATTGTTTGTAGGAAACGAAGCCTGGATCAGAGGCTATAGCTATTATTCCTACGATCTGGCAGAATGTTCTGAAGAGGGTGATGAGGAGAATTGTCCGGAGTTTAACCGGCTCCTGGGCTCACGAATCGGTGTCATCAATATTGAGCTTCGCCTTCCGCTCTTTGGGAACCAACAGTTTGGTCTTCTGAATTTCCCTTATCTTCCAACCGATCTGGTAGCTTTTCTGGATGGAGGTGTTGCCTGGACAAAGAATTCCCACCCAATTCCGGAACTCAATTCCAAAACGAAAGAACGGGTTCCGGTATTTAGCATCGGAGCAGCCACCAGATTCAATCTCTTTGGACTTTTGGTCTTGCAGATCTATGCAGCATACCCGTTCCAAAGAAATGATTTAAACTGGAGCTGGGGCTTTTTTCTAGCTCCGGGATGGTGAGAAGAGAAGTTGAGATTTCGGATATCAGCTTTTTAGGAATGAAGCAAGCCAGGGAATGTGAACCAGACTCAGAAATATTTCCAAATCTCTGATTACATGTAAATCAGGCTGGTAACCATTTTCCGTGTTAAAATAGCAGAAAAGCATTTCGGGATTAAGTTTTTCTGGTGCTTGTCAGCAAAATCCCGCCGCAGGAAGTATCACTGCATTTGCTCCGTTGTTTCTATTTTCGCCATCTGGACAATAGTCCTCATTTAATCCTGAATGTATTTTTGATTTTTTATCACCAGGAGAAATATGTTTGAAATTACCACCGAAACATCATTCTCGGCTGCTCACCGTTTAAAAAATTACCAGGGTCCCTGCGAAAATCTTCATGGGCATAACTGGCTGGTAAAAGCAACCGTAAGATGTGCAGAACTGGATGTCGCAGGAATCGGCATCGATTTCAAGGTCCTTAAACATCATCTTAAGACCATCGTTAATCAGTTTGATCACAAAGACCTTAATGAAGTACTGGAAGTAAATCCTTCATCGGAAAACATTGCCCGTTTCATTTTTGGACAACTAAAAGCCGTTCTGGCCAACAGCAAAGCAATGGTGGTCAGGATCGAAGTGCAGGAAACTCCAGGCAACGCAGCCGTCTATTATGAATAAACTGAACGTATGCGAGATTTTTAAAAGCATACAGGGAGAGTCCACATTCAGCGGGTCAGTTTGCTCCTTTGTGCGGCTGACCGGGTGCAATCTCAGATGCAGCTATTGTGACACCACCTATGCATTCACCGAAGGAAATGAGTTCACTTTAGAGGAAATTGTGCAATCGGTTTTAACGCATAAAACCAGATTAGTCCAGATCACCGGAGGAGAACCACTTATTCAGGAAAACACCCCAGAGCTTTGCAGAAGATTTCTTGATCTGGGATATACTGTTCTGGTGGAAACTAACGGAAGCTGTGATATTGGGGTCATCTCACCGGACTGTCATCGTATCGTCGACGTAAAATGTCCGGACAGTGGCATGAGTGATTCCTTTCTTAAAAGCAATCTGGCCATGCTTACCCACAAAGATGAGCTTAAATATGTTATATCAAGCAGATCTGATTTTGATTGGGCACTCCAACATATATCCGTGCACAGATTGCAGTCCTATACCATAAACTTTTCTCCGAACACACATTGTATTTCTGCTCAGACCCTGGCGGAATGGATTCTTGAGTTCAATGCGGGTGTACGACTTAATGTCCAACTGCACAAATTAATCTGGGGTGAACGCAGAGGAGTCTGAAAGATGAAAAAATCCGTTGTACTGGTCAGCGGTGGTCTGGATTCTGCAACCTGTTGTGGATTTGCCAGAAAAGAGGGTTTTGATATCTATGCCTTGAGTTTCTCTTATGGACAGCGCCATAGGGTGGAACTTGAGAGTGCCAGAAAAGTGGCCTCTTTTTTCAAGGCGGTGGAACACAGGGTAATCAACATCGATCTGAGAGCCTTTGGAGGAAGTTCTCTCACCTCTGATATGGATGTGCCCAAAAACCGTTTCCCCAGAGATGAAAATTCAATATCAAAAGAAATTACCTCCGGGGTACAATCCCAAACCCAAAACGACATCCCCAACACCTATGTACCAGCAAGAAATACCATCTTCCTTTCCTATGCTCTTGGATGGGCTGAGGTTTTAGGCTGCAACGATATCTTTATCGGAGTAAATGCCGTCGATTATTCCGGCTATCCTGACTGCAGACCTCAGTTTATCGATGCATTTCAGAAAATGGCAAACCTGGCCACAAAAGCAGCAGTAGAGAACCAGAAGATAACAATCCACACACCCCTGATTTCGTTAACCAAGGCGCAAATTATAAAGGCTGGCATTTCCATGAACATAGATTACAGTATTACCCACAGTTGCTATGATCCATCACCGGATGGGCTTGCCTGTGGAAGCTGTGACAGTTGTATCATAAGAAAAAGAGGCTTCCAGGATGCCGGCGTGGAAGATCCTACTCATTACCATGGGTAAAGATTTATGAACAGTGTTGAAGATCTTTCCAGAGCTGCAGGTAAATTCCTGATTGGGCATAATCTGAAACTCTCAGTGGCAGAATCCTGCACCGGTGGGCTTCTTGGGGCTTCATTGACTGATATCGCCGGATCATCTGCATACTTCCGTGGTGGCGTTATTGCATACGACAATCAGATAAAGAACCAGTTGTTAGGTGTGGAGAAACAGACACTTGACAGTTATGGTGCGGTCAGCGATCAGACGGTGATTGCCATGGCCAAAGGAGTATGTAAACTGTTTAATACCGAATGTGCAATTTCGGTCTCAGGGATAGCAGGACCGGACGGAGGCACAGCTCAGAAACCGGTAGGCCTGGTTTATATAGGGATAGCAGTCTGTGAAAGAGTCGAAAGTATCAGGCATATTTTTTCAGGAAACCGCCAGCAGATAAGGTTCCAGGCGGTACAGGCATCATTAGAGCACTTCCTGCGTATCGCAGGTCAATAACTGATTATCTTCTGAAAGCAAAGTGGGATTGGTTTAGTAATCGCTAAATGTCCTTCTGTTTCTTGGCAATCCATGCCAGAAGCAGATAAATTGCAGCAGTCCAGATTACCAGCATAATGGAGGATTGCCCCCGCAGCCAGTTTCTTACTCCCCGATAGATCACCTGTGAGAGAGCCCCATATCCTGCACTGCATAAGACAATAAACAGAAGATAGCGGAAAAACCAGTGCAGGTTTTGTGTAATTTTTCTGAAAAGTCCATTGATAGATGGTCCGGCAATCACCAGGGTAACTGCAGTTATCCCAAAGCACACTTCCTGCATGTGCGCACGGATATATTTGGCAAGCGAAATTATGTACTGATCTATCATCACAGATAAGAACGGATAAGTTGATATCCTCCCAATATCAGAAAGAGACTGATATTGGCAAACACACCGGCCAGGACGTCATCCATGGTGACTCCCACACCGCCATCAAGCTCCTGCATGTTATTAACAGGAAAGGGTTTTACAATATCGAAAAAACGGAACAGAAGAAACCCTATCAATAGTGTTTTCAGGGAAATCGGAATCATGAAAAATGTAATTACCTGGCCTGCCACTTCATCGATGATAATCTCTGAAGGATCATCCTTGCCAAAAACCGTCTTGCTTTGAGAAGAAAGAAAGATACTTATGGCTACCAGGACAAAAATACTCCCCCAGTAAAGAGGCAGCCTTTCCAGGCAATGCAGATCACCTATTTGGGAATGAACATACCATAACCCACCGACAGCAGCCAGCGATCCTATTGTACCGGATGCAAACGGGAAGTAGCCCAGAAAGAAAAGACTGGCTCCAATCTTACGTATCCAGTATACCAATGTTCGATTGTTTTTATTATTCTCCATATATTATATCGGTCCGTTCATTAAGTGCCTGTCCAAGTGTGATCTGATCAGCGTATTCCAGTTCCATTCCGGCAGGTAATCCTCTGGCCAGCCGGGTCACTCTCAGATTCTTCTTTTTAAAGAGTCTGGCAAGATAAAGCGCAGTAGTTTCTGCATCGGCGCTACTGCCAAGGGCAAGAATCAACTCTTCCGGAGTTTCTGATTCTATCCTTGCCCCCAGCTCGGCTATCTTAAGTTTGTCAACTCCTATACCATTTAGAGGTGAAAGAACCCCGCCAAGGACATGATATACTCCCCGGTATCTGCCAGATTTTTCGATAGCGAATATATCTGCCGGTTTTTCAACGACACAGATGTGGCTCTTGTCTCTCTGAGTTGATGAACAGATAGAGCAGAGCTCCTGCTCACTGAAATTAAAGCAGATTCTGCATCTGGTAAGCTTTTTACGTGTTTCTATTATCGTCTCCCCTAATGCTACAGCGACCTCTTCTGGCTGTTCCATCAGATGAAGGGCAAGTCGCCATGCGCTTTTAGGCCCAATAGTGGGAAGACGGCATAAAGCATTTACCAGTTCCTCCAGAGGATTTTTCATAATCCTGGAATATTCAATCCACTAGTGATACTGCCAAAAGTTGAGTCAGACATCTCTTTGATTTTTTCCATAGCATTGGCATGCGCAGCCATGATCAGATCTTCAAGCATTTCCACATCTTTGGGATCTACCACTTCCGGATTGATCTTTATGGAAACAAGCTGGTTGGCTCCATTAACAACCACCTTTACCATACCACCTCCGGCACTGCCCTCAACTTCTTTTTTCTGCAGGTCCTCCTGAGCTTTCATCACCTGAGCCTGAACCTTCTGGGCCTGCTTTATCAATTTACTGATATTTTTTGACATGTTTTGCTCTCCTTAACTACAGAATTTCCCCATCAAAGATCTCCAGAATAGTTTTAATGATTGGTTCCTTCTCTATCTGGTCATCTATTGTTGATGGGATATTAGCGATTTGTTTAATATAATTAGTATTCTCCTGCTCTGCTGTAATAACATCAAGGATAACCTCCAGATCCAGTTGCTGACCTGTAAACTGCTGAAGCAAACGGACTATTTCTTTTTGGTACTGCTTTTTAGTCACTTCCTGATATTGGAAGCGATAGTTTGCACAAAATCTCAATTTAATGATACTGGATGAAATAGAGTCGACACTTGCAGCTGTAAGATATGTACCAAGCTTTGGATGCTCTTTCAGCAAGAAATCAAGAAACTCTGTCCACCGCTCTTTCAGCTCCTCTATCGGCACTATCGGTACAGTAATATTTTCCTTTGCTGCATTGGTACTGCCAGCTCCGTTAAGCTCTTCTTCGCAATTATTCTGTACTGAGAAAGCTGACTCAGGATAAGGCTGAAAATAAGCTGTATTGGATTCTATTTCAGGCTTATTTTTTTTTTGAATCTGAATGATTATTCAGACTTTCGATACCTGCAGATGATGTCTGCTGCGGATCCCCCAGAGCTTTAATTAGTTGTTCAATGGAAACAGTACTGTCCATATTAGTCAGCTTTAATAGCATCAACTCGGCAATGAATCTGGGAAATGCACTCCATTTGAGATCATACTCAGCCTTTTTGATAATTTCGGACATCCTGAGCAGATCTCCTTCAGAAAATCTTCTGGAGGAAGCTTCAAATTTCTGTATAGTATCGGCTTCCAGTTCTATCCCTCTGCTCTCCAGTGCACCTGGGATCCTGGCAAAGAGCAGATTGCGCACATGTTCCTGAAGTCCCAGAATGAACTCCTGAAGATCAAATCCCTGAACCAGCACTTCCTGAACAATTTTAAGCGCAGGAGCCGCTTTTTTTTCTGCAACAGCATCCATTACCCGCTCAAAAACCTCCATTCCCACCAGTCCAAGAACCGAACGGACCTCTTTTTCCGTGAGATTTTCTCTGCAAAATGAGTATACCTGATCAAGAAGACTTAAAGCATCTCGCATGCTCCCTTCTGCCTTCCTGGCTACAAGCATAAGTGCAGAACGCTCAAAATTGATCTTTTCTACAGTGCAGATATGGATCAGACGCTCCAGAATCTTTTCCGCCCCTATTCTGCGAAAATCATACCTTTGGCATCTGGAATGAATTGTCTGAGGAATTTTCTGAGGTTCGGTAGTGGCGAAAATGAAAATTACATTTTTCGGAGGTTCTTCCAGAGTCTTTAGAAGTGCATTGAAAGCGGGCTTTGAAAGCATGTGCACTTCATCGATAACAAATATCCGGTATTTCCCACTCATTGATGAGTAGCCAATATTATCTCGTAACTCTCGTATATCATCAACCGAGTTATTGGATGCGCCATCAATCTCCAGTACATCAAAACTTGCCCCACTTAACACATTTTTACACGATGTACATACTCCACATGGATTGGGAGTGGGCCCCTTTTCACAGTTAAGTGCTCTTGCTAAAATTCTGGCAGAAGTGGTTTTCCCCACTCCCCGAGTCCCGGTAAAAATAAAAGCGTGAGCTACCCGGTTTTTTTCGATTGCTTTTTTAAGGGTATCGGTAATATGCTCCTGACCGATAACATCATCGAAAGTAAGGGGACGCCATTTTCGGGCAAAGACTAAATAACTCATAAGAATATTTTTCTAATAAAAAGGGCCAAGTTTACCTGCGGCACACCAAGTATCTGCTTACCGTTGCTCCCTTCCAGGCCTGGCGGGGTTCACAGCCTTTAGTTGCGCAGGGCCTGGCCCCAAAAGTTGATATTAAATTTCGAATATCAATTTTTAGAAATAAGAATTTCAGATTAATTCCAACATTTTATTAATGGTCAGAAATTTAAAAGAAGCAACTTAAAAAGAAATTACGATTTCCATTTTTGAATATTTTTCCCTCTTAAAAATCGAAAATCTCTTAACTTACTCCTATTCCGACAATTCTAAAATCTGAAATCAAAATGGCGGAGAGGCAGGGATTTGAACCCTGGGTACGGGATCCGTACACACGCTCTCCAGGCGTGCCCCTTAAACCGCTCGGGCACCTCTCCGCA
>CAYPMS010000051.1:0-23837 GCA_964411655.1 uncultured Fibrobacter sp. | reverse complement strand
TATCAGCAGATCTTTCATGTTAAGGTTTGATTCCAGCCACTCGGTGCTTACTACCCCGACATGGTACTGATAATCACTACTGTTGTTTGTAACAGTATCATCTGAACAATTAAAACCAGTTACGGCCATAATTGCTAAGAACGTCCAAATTGTTAATGCTCCTTTTCTGTTCATTAAGCGAGCTCCTTTGTGATGAAATGTGGTCAAGCAGTAGATCGATTCAGTATTGTTAACTGAATCAATTGATTTTTTTTTCAGTAAACATTAAAATGTTATTGCAAGTTAAATTATAGAAAAATGTCAAATTAATTTAAGTAGTCCTAAACAGAATAAAACTATCAGAAAGAATATAATTTGCAACAAAAATCTTGCAAAACCCTTTTGAAATAGCAGTAATTTTGGTTTAGTTTTGCATATATATGATTAGAAGAAATATCATCGCAGACCTGCTACATAGTCATTTTATCCAGTGAGAGCATTGATCACAGAGGATGCAAGGTGCAGGACCAGTTATCACTCAGCATAATAAGGAGGCAGATAAAATGATTTTCGGATAAAAAATGACAAATATTCCATATTTTCAGAGAATACAAAATTAGTTTTACTTTTTTTTAAACATTCATACATTTACAGCACAGTCAGGGTAAAATGCGTATAATTACCGGCAAAGAAAATATCCGCCAGAATTTATCTTCGATCTTTCAGGATGAATCACAATACTCTTCTGGCATCCCAGAAAAGGTCTTTTTTCCTGAATCGGTCAGCGATCTGCAATTTGTACTTAAAGAAGCAAACAGCAAGGATATTTCTGTAGTTTTCATTGGTGCGCAAACCGGAACCACCGGTGGTGCAGTTCCCACCGAAGATTGCATCGCAATTTGTTTTTCCTCAATGAACAGAATAAATTCCATCAGGTGGCATGGAGACACACCGGTTTTATATTGTGATCCTGGTGTTACTCTGCTTTCAATAAACCAGTTCCTTCAATCGCCCCTGAGTTGGCCTTATCAGGTCGATGGAGTAGAATCGATTCTGGATACTCGCTACATGTATCTTCCTGATCCCACCGAATACAGCGCACAGTTGGGGGGCACAGTAGCTACAAACGCTTCCGGAGCAAGGTCTTTTCGATTTGGATCGACCCGAAATTTCATATCTGCTTTGGACATCGTGTTGGCTACAGGAGAGAAGCTGGAGATCATCCGTGGTAAAGTCATTTCACATGAGGACTGTTTCAAAATGACCACCGATCAGGGCAGGATGTTTAATGTTCCATCACCAACATTCACCATGCCTCAAACAAAAAACGCTTCCGGTTATTTCTCCAGGCCCTCTATGGATCTTATCGACCTGTTAATCGGATCTGAAGGAACTCTTGCTGCGTTTTCTCAAATCGGTATTCGCCTTGTTCCCGAAATTCATATCATTTCAGGTATGACTTTCTTTGAGGATAGTAAATCCTCATTTGATTTTGCAGAATTTCTGCGTCAGGAAAGCCAGGTAGTTTCAATCGAGTATTATGATGCGAACTCTCTTTTACTCGTTTCTGATAACCGCAACCGTCTGTCAGAAAGATTCCCGGATTATCCGACAGGTAAAAACTGTGCAGTATTCTGGGAGTTCATGGAAAACCAGCCGGATTCTTTTGAATCAAGATTAGAGCTGTGGGAAAGAAATCTCTCTTTGTGTGGTTCATCATTTGATCATACCTGGAGCGGTTTTGATCCGGCAGAGCGTGAACGGTTGAGAAAATTCCGTCATGCTATTCCTGAACTGATAAACTCAATAGTAGCCAGAAATAAGGTTAACTGGCCATCGATACGCAAAGTCGGAACAGATACAGCTATACCGGCTTCTCTATTTCGCAAAGTTTACTATCAATACATTGATACGATAGAGAAGCGGCAGTTAGCCTGTGTTTCATTTGGTCATCTGGGTGATTACCATTTACATATCAATATCATTCCATCGAATGCCGAGGAGATGGATTTGGCGCTCGAAGTCTACCGGGAGATAATGGAAATCACAATCAGAAACGGGGGAACAATCAGTGCAGAACATGGTATTGGCAAAATTAAGAAGGAGTTTTTTCATCAGATGTACGATGAAGATGCGATCAGTCAGATGAAAGCTATAAAGAGAAGCTTTGATCCCAATGGAATTCTTAATCGTGGAAACCTGTTTTAAACTGATTCTCCGGAAAGTATTTCATACAGCTTTCGAATTAAGGTTGAAATCTTCGATCTGGTGATAAGTGCTGGGAAGGTATTGCATTGAAGTGTAAATTGGAATGAGCCGGTCTATTCCCATCTGCCTGAGCAAATCCACCATTTCTTTTTTCGGTTCCAATAAGCAAAGATCTCCCTGCATATCTTTAACCTGCTTGAAATAACTGATCAGGATCGCAATTGCTCCACTATACAAATATGTGGCATCGGAAAAACGTATGGCAATGTATGTCTGCCCATTTGAAATATGGCCAGATATCAGGTGACGCAGCTCTTCAAGCTGTGAGACAGCTATCTGCCCTCCAATTTCAAGAACCTGATAAATGCCACTGGGATAGGTATTGATATTCATTTTCTGGCACATCTTATTCAATAAACAATAACAAGGTCAGTATATTATACCATGCATAGTTCATTGATTCAAGTTGCCTCTGCAGTCGGAGACTATCTGAGCAATTACAGGAAACTCCGGAAGATTACTGAGAACAAACCATAACCTCTCGATTGCGACTGGAATATAGTCTCGGTACCACTCTTTTCCCTTGTGAATAGAAAGATTTCCGTATGCCCCTAATGCTTGCATAAGCCTTTGTGCCGCGCATATATAAAATGAACGTTGATCAAAGCCTTCACTATGGAGACCGTTGTAATATTTAAAAAGTTCTGTCACCATTGGTTGATTAAGCATCGTCACATAAGGATCAAAAAGAAGCGATGCTACATCATAGCCTGCAGGTCCCAGCCTGGCTCCCTGGTAATCCACAAAACGGATTTTACCATCATGGAGCATAACATTTTCAGACTGGAAATCCCGATGAATACACACCTTTGGAAGCGCTGCAGCTTCTTCTGCCAGTACTCTTCGTTCTTTTTCCCAGGATGAATTCAGAAGGTGCTCACCGGCGAAATAATCGGTTATACAATAATGAGCAAAGTACCATGATTCCCATAGAAATGTTTCCAGATCCATAGATCTTGATGCAATAACCGGGCTTGCATCGATTTTAATGCTCTGCCATATATAAAGTGCATCCAGAACCGATCGGTATTTTTCCATGATTTTAGCGTTATCTGTAGTATTCTGCAAACAGAAACTCTTCAGCGTTGTACTTCCCAGATCTTCCTCCAGGATCAGTCCGCGCACAACATCATCTTTATAGATTTTGGGAAGAAATGGAACAATTGAACAAAGGTCATTCTGGATATTTAAGAACCTTGGCCAGTCCTCATCCCTGCCATCCCAGACCACCAGTACATAGGAGCGATTTTCAGATGAAAGTCGAAGAAAATATCGGGATGATCCTGCTCTTCCGGCAAGTTCCACTTTCCATTTCTCAGGAGAGAAATTACTGATTACACTTTTAAGAAACTCAGTTTGTGCGGGTGTACATTCAACGTTGCTCATCAAGACATATTACTCCAAAGGGGGTGACCAGTGAATTGTAAACAGGAGTGAGATTATCAATTGTGCTGTTTTTTAAAACGACACTGTTTTTGATTACTGTTACGGATCCTATTGATTCGGACTCTACCCAGGCATTTTCAAGTGACTGGAAATCCTGTTCTGAAATGGAACGCGGGACAGCATAACCTTTTTCACTATTGACAAAAAGAAATTCTGGTGTTTCCAGGTTGACAACTTTTCTGATTACATCAAAATGCAACAGGGCCAGAGACTTTGGTGTTCCTATGTCTCTCCAGTAACCATTCTCTATCAGAAAAACCCCGGTTTTCATTCCCTTCTGAAATGCTCTGGACCATACTGGTACTATGGAAAAATCATTATCATTTAAAAGGGATAAAAATTCTTTTTTATATAGAGCGGCGCCTATGAAATCAGCACCACAGGCAGTAGATGAAGAGCTTTTTTCTGCGGTTGTTCCCAGATATGTTCCATTTTCAGCGTCGAAAAGAATAGTTCCATTTCCATTGGAAGGCCTGAATGCAATAAGCAGGCAACTGAAGGGAGAATCTTTAAAAAACTGGATTACCGGATCGAGATCAAATTGACATACTATATCCACATTGAGTACAAAGAAAATATCATCCTGAGAGAGAAAATCTCTGGCGAAAAAAAGTGCACCTCCAGTTCCTCTTATCTCTTTTTCATGGAAAATTTCAAATGGAACAGTAGAACTATCTCTGAACTGCTCAATCTGTGCTGATAAATAGTGTGAATTTACTCCTATGGATTTAAATCCATGACTCTCAAGGAAACAAAGAGCTCTGGCCAAAAGCGGTTTCCCGGCAACAGAGACCAATGCCTTTGGAATATGAGATGTAATCGGGTTCAGGCGTGTGCCAAAACCTGCGGCAAGAATAAAACCGGTCATTTAAATATGCTCCGGATAATAGGCAACACTGTTAAAAAGGTCGAGGTAGGGTATATAACTTTGCTGCCATTGAGCTTTTATTTCATCTATGGGTTCGTTGTCAAGCAGTGCTGTTCGCAAAGAATTGTCACCGGAAAGAATATCAAAGGGCATCTTTACAGTTTCATATTCATAAGGCGGATCCTTAAACCTGAACTCATCTGAATTTTCATTCAAAACAGCCTTGAGGACAGCCACAGTAGTAAGCACCGGATAATAGTCGGAAGCACTTGTGATATGCACCTGTAACCCGTTACAATATTGCCCCTGCCATTTCTGGAAAGTTGGAATAAAACCATGCTCTCTGAAAATACATCCGCTTAACTCATGTCTGGCAAGTGATTGGATCAGCCTGCGGCTATTGACATAAGGAGCTCCTGTTATTTCGAATGGTTTGGTTGTTCCTCTTCCTTCAGACATGTTTGTGGCCTCAAGAAGAACCATTCCGGGGTAAACTATTGCAGTATCAACAGTGGGCATATTGGGCGATGGAAGTACCCAGGGAAGTCCGGTCTGTGGCCATAAAGAGCTTCGCCACCAGTTCTGCATCCAGACTACCTCCAATTGAAGCTCCGGGAAATAACTCTTTTTCAGCAGTATTGCCATTTCCCCCATGGTTAATCGGTGACACAAAGGTATTTGAGCTCCTCCCACAAAAGAGAAATACTCAGGCGAAAGCATTGGGCCATCAACAGGGACACACCCGATCGGGTTAGGACGGTCTAAAACCCAGATCGGCAGTCCTTTTTCCAAACAGGCTTCCATACATAATTTCAAAGTCCAGATATATGTATATGGTCTTGCACCGACATCCTGAATATCAAATACAATTGCATCAAGACCTTCAAGCATCGAAGGCGATGGTTTGCGGACCTTTCCATAAAGGCTGAAAACCGGAATTTTAAGTTCCGGATGAATTCCACCTTCCCACTCGATCATATTATCCTGAGTCTGACCATAGATACCATGCTGTGGTCCAAAAACGGCTGCCAGATTAAGATCAGGATGTTTTGCCACTATATCTATAATATGATTGATGTTGGAATCTATTGATGCCGCATGGCAGACTACTCCGATACGCTTTCCCTTTAATGATGAAGGGATGTTTTCAATAAGGCAATCCAGTCCGAAACGAGTCATATCTGATCCTGAAAATGAAATTTTCTGCTGAAGCTCTCTTGGAAGAGTTAGAGGCTGCTGTTTATAACTGAATACCCGTTAAAAATACAATGAATGTTAAAAATTTGCACATCCTTTTAGAAAAACAACTACTTAGTGCCTATCTGCAAGTTGAGGCAGTTCAATTTTTCTATTGAAGTGTCTCAAAAAAACTCTATTTGAGGGAAATCAAATAAGCATAAGAACGTATTAAATTATATAGTTTCGCCAAAAATAGAATGTCGTTCCGGGGAAAACCTTTTCTGATTAAAGACACTGCAAGCACAATAAACGGAAATCTATTTACATATTATACTACCTGAATAATAAATAAAAACCGTTTCTGGTATTTTTATTTGAACGGCAGCGGGATTGGTCCGTTTTTAATAATCCATTTTTCACAATAAAAAGCAGCTATATTCGATTAAGCAGGGCGATTTTAAGGTGAATCTGCTATTCATGAAGGTTGCCGAAATTAGTTTTGAGATTTTTTTCACATTTTTTACCTATGAGAATAATATTTGATGTATACTCTTACCAGGATAAAATTTAAAGGAGGCACGTTTGGAAAACAAAGCGACAACCTGCACTACTGAAGGTGCAGCAAAAGAGATGTTTGACAAACTGGATCAGTTTATCGATTCTCTGGGAGTCAACAGCAACAGCCCCAGGCGCAAGGGTGATCTTATTATGATTCTTCACCAGGCTCAGCATATCTTCGGCTATTTGCCGGAGGAGGTGCAGATCCATGTCGCCCGTAAATTAAACATTCACCATTCAGAAGTCTCAGGGGTGATAAGTTTTTATAACTATTTCACTACCGAACCCAAGGGAAAGCATAATATTTCAATTTGTCTGGGAACTGCCTGCTTTGTAAAAGGAGCAGACAAGATTCTGGAGGAGTTTGAAAAAGAGCTGGGAATAAAGGCAGGACAGGTGACAGAAGATATGGAGTTTTCCATAGATGTTGTTCGCTGTGTAGGAGCTTGCGGGCTGGCACCGGTTATAACCATAGGGGAAAAGGTTTTTGGTAAGCTGAAACCGGGTGGTGATGTAAAGAAGATACTTAGCCAGTTTAAAAGCGAGGTAAAAGAATGAAACTTGAAAAAATAAACAGTTATCCGGAACTTCTGGAAAGATATAAGGCTTTAGGGTACCTTCTGGGGCTTAGAGATGGAAACGACGCTAAGAAATCCAGCTTTGAAAGAGAAATTCTGGTTTGTGGAGGAACCGGTTGCGTTTCCAGTAACAGTGCAAAGATAGTGGAAAACCTTCAGTCTGAGATCAAGGCTCACGGACTTGACCAAAAAGTACAGGTAGTAAAGACAGGATGTTTCGGATTTTGCGAAAAGGGACCTATCGTACTGGTTCAACCGGACAATGTTTTTTATGTTCAGGTCAGCCCTGAAGATGCCAAGGACATTGTGGAACAGCATTTAATTGGCGGTACAAGGGTAGAGAGGCTTCTCTATGAAGAACCTCTTATTAAAAAGAAAATTGAGAAAAGTAATGACATCCCTTTTTATAAAAAGCAGATCCGTATTGCTTTGCGTAACTGTGGGGCCATAAATCCGGAAAATATTCTGGAATATATAGCAGCACAGGGATTTCAGGCGCTTGGAAAATGTCTTAGCGAGATGACCAGTCAGCAACTGATAGACCTTATAAAGAAGTCCGGGTTGCGTGGAAGAGGTGGTGGCGGGTTTCCTACCGGGTTAAAATGGGAGGCTGCCAGTAAATATAACAGTCCCGAAAAATTTATCATCTGTAATGCTGACGAGGGAGATCCGGGGGCATTCATGGATCGTTCTATTCTGGAAGGAGATCCCTGCAGTGTTATTGAAGCAATGACAATTGCCGGGTATGCTATAGGTGCATCACACGGTTATGTATATATCCGTGCAGAATATCCTTTGGCTATTCACCGGCTTCAGGTAGCCATAAAACAGGCCCGTGAGATAGGCATGCTGGGCAAAAACATCATGGGTAGCGGCTTTGATTTCGATATTGATCTGAAATTTGGTGCTGGTGCGTTTGTATGTGGCGAGGAAACAGCACTTATCCGCAGTATCGAAGGAAACAGAGGAGAGCCGACAACCAAACCGCCATTTCCTGCTGAGAGCGGTCTTTGGAAAGTGCCCACATGCGTCAACAATGTGGAAACATTTGCCAACATACCTCCAATAATTCTCAAGGGTGCGGAATGGTTCAACTCTATTGGAACCGAAAAATCCAAAGGGACAAAAGTTTTCGCTCTGGCCGGAAAGATCAATAATGTGGGTCTGGTGGAAGTCCCGATGGGTACCACACTTCGGGAGATCATTTACGATATAGGCGGAGGTATTCGTGGAGGTAAAGAATTTAAGGCTGTACAGACCGGAGGTCCTTCGGGTGGATGTATTACCAAGGAGAATCTTGACACTCCAATCACCTATGAAAATCTGACCGCTATCGGTTCCATGATGGGTTCCGGTGGTATGATCGTCATGGATGAAACCGATTGCATGGTAAATATTGCCAAATTCTACCTGGAATTTACTCTTGATGAAAGCTGCGGTAAATGTACTCCGTGCCGGGTGGGGAACAAGAGACTGCACGAGATGCTTTCGGCCATTACTGATGGAAAAGCTGAAGAGGACACACTGGAAAAACTGGGTGCACTGGCCGATACCATAAAGAAAACTTCACTTTGCGGTTTGGGACAGACTTCACCAAACCCTGTTCTTTCGACTATTAAGTTTTTCAGAAATGAATACGTCGAACATATCAGGGATCATAAGTGCAAAGCCGGTGTATGCAAAAATCTGATGCAGTATTTCATTCTCAGTGAAAAATGTGTCGGTTGTACAGCATGTGCCAGGAGCTGTCCTCAGAACTGTATCACGGGGAAAGTCAAACAACCGCATGAAATCGATCAGTCCAAATGTATCAAATGTGGTGTGTGTTACCAAAAGTGCAAATTCTCCGCGATTGTAATCAGATAACCGAATTTTTTCATCAGCAATCGACTGATGTTCAGATGATAAGGAGAACTAAATGGCTCGAGTGATAATAAACGATACTCCTGTGGAAGTGTTCAAGGATGCTACAATTCTTGAAGCTGCAAAGGAGCTTGATGGTGTCTATATCCCAACCCTCTGTCATATGAATCTGGAAAGTTTCAATGTGGAACACCGGGTGGGATCCTGCCGTATCTGCATGGTTGATGTGGAGATTGGTGGAAGGAAGAAGATGATGCCGGCATGCTGTACCCCGGTTCAGGATGGAATGGTAATTAAGACCAATACTGCTGAAGTAATCCAGGCTCGCAGAATCGTGCTTGAATTGCTGCTTTCCGATCATCCTTTTGACTGTCTTAATTGTGCCAAAAACCTCAACTGTGAACTGCAGGCCCTTGCAAAGCAGTTCGGAATCGAGAGTCTGAGCTATAAAGGTGAAATGTCACAGTATCCTGTGGATACCAGCAGTAAAGCTATCAAGCGGGATTTGAGCAAATGTATCATGTGCAGAAGGTGTGAAACCGCCTGCAATGATATTCAGACTGTTGGTACCCTTTCTGGTTACGGAAGAGGATTTAATGCAGTTGTGGCTCCGGCTGAAATGAAACCTCTGTCAAACACCAACTGTGTAATGTGTGGACAGTGTGTCAATGTATGTCCTACGGCTGCGCTGACTGGAATCAGTTTCACAAAAAAGGTCTGGGCTGCACTTAGCGATCCTTCAAAGAAGGTGATTGTTCAGGTCGCGCCGGCTGTGAGGGTGGCTATAGGTGAAGAATTCGGAGAAGAACCTGGAACTGATATGACCGGTAAACTTGTATCCGGATTGAAACAGATCGGCTTTGATGCTGTTTTCGATACCAATTTCGGTGCTGACCTTACTATTATGGAAGAGGCACATGAATTTCTGGAGCGATTAAAGAGTAATAAAAATCTTCCAATTCTTACCTCCTGCTGTCCTGGGTGGGTTAACTTTCTGGAATTTCAGTTTCCAGATCTGATTCACATTCCATCAAGTTGCAAATCTCCTCAGCAGATGTTTGGTGCAATCGCCAAGACATATTACGCCGAGAAGATTGGGGTAAAACCGGAAAATCTTATCGTTGTCTCGGTTATGCCCTGTCAGGCCAAGAAATATGAGGCTGGAAGACCTGAATTTGCCAATAACGAAATTCCGGATGTGGACTATGTTGTTACCACCAGAGAACTGGCCACCATGTTCAGAGAGGCCGGAATAGATATTACTAAATTGCGTGAGGATAACTTTGATAATCCACTGGGAGAATCTACTGGTGCAGCAGTGATCTTCGGAGTCTCCGGTGGAGTGCTCGAAGCTGCTTTACGTACGGCTTATGAATGGGTTACTGGTAAAGAGCTGAAAAATGTGGACTTCACTTCTGTAAGAGGACTGGAAGGTATCAAGGAGGCTACTATTGATATTGAAGGCCAGAAAATAAGTGTCGCGGTATCTTCAGGGCTGGGTAATGCCAGAAAACTGCTGGAGAAAATTCAGAGAGGTGAATGCCATTATCACATGATTGAAATCATGGCCTGTCCGGGTGGATGTATCAACGGTGGCGGGCAGCCATTTATCCATGCAGATACCGACATCCTTCAACAGAGAATGAAAGGTATTTACAGTATTGATCAGGATAAGGAAATTCGTAAATCACACGAGAATCCTTATATCCAGAAGCTCTATCGTGAATTTCTGGGACATCCGGGAGGTGAAAAGTCCCACAGACTTCTTCACACCGAATATTACAGAAAATAACTCCTTTGCACTTTGACGAAAGAAAAGGATCGGTTGCCTGACCGGTCCTTTTCTTTTTGTGCGATTACTTTTCTCTGATTACTTATTCGATTTTATCCCATAGCTTGATTGCGCCAGACCAAAGATGAAATTTGAGTTTTGAATGCTGTTTTTAGTCTGCATTAGTTCATTGTACATTGATGTCTCAATCCGCATGGCAAAGAATCTTTTCATCATTCCAGAATAATTTTTATTATCTTAGTCATTAATCATTAAGTTTGATAGAAAAAAGAAGAACATCGGCTAAAGGAGAACTGATGAAAAAAACGATTCTTCTAATGCTTTTTCTGGTCTGCTTTGTGGCAATCAGCCATATCAATGCACGTAGCAGGCAGTTTATTTTGGGAGCCGATATCTCCTGGGTGGATGAAGACATCAATACAGGGCAGGTATATTACGATGGAAACCAGCAAAAAGATATTCTCCAAATCCTTAAAGAACACAAATTCAATAGTATCAGACTGCGACTGTTTGTGGATCCCTCAGCATATGTTCCTGGGGAAGAATGGGATAACCCTTATTCGCCCGAAGGTTACTGCGGACTGGAGCGTACAGTTGCTTTTGCAAAGAAAATAAAGGAAGCAGGAATGATGTTTCTGCTGGATTTCCATTACAGCGATACCTGGGCAGATCCGGGAAAGCAGCACAAACCCATGTCCTGGAGAGGGCTTTCCTATCCGGATCTGGTAAAGAAAGTGCGATCCTATACTCGTGAGTCGCTTGAAGCATTCAAAAAAGCTGGAGCACTACCGGATATGGTACAGATTGGTAATGAGATTGTTGGTGGGATGATTTGGCCCGATGGTAACATCAGTAATATAAAGCAGTTTGCAGAACTGGTAAATGCCGGAATCGATGGAGTAAAGGATGTCAGTGAAGATATAGAGATCGTGATTCATTCGCTATCGAATAAAAATCCAGCTGATTGGCTTAGTAATCTTATCAGTGCCGGAGTAAAGAGAGAAAGGATTGATATCTTCGGCCTCTCCTATTATATGCAATATCATGGGACACCCAATGATCTCAGGAATAATCTCACCGGAATAACCAGAGCTCATGATGTAAAGATCATGGTAGCCGAATACGCAGAAGTACATGAGCAGGTGAATGATATCGTTTTTAACCTTCCGGATGAGATGGGAATTGGGACCTTTGTCTGGGAGCCTACAAGGTGGAATGAAACGCTTTTTACTAATGGAAAGACAAACTACAGAATTGACATTTATCCTAACTTGTGGACTATGTACGGTAACGATACGTTGCCTTTGAAAGATAAGCCGGTGGCTAACTGCACGTCGTTTTCTATTGCAGAGCAAGGATCGGATGGAAATGTATGGATAGATCGCAGCGGGGTATTGCGTAAAGGGAACGGTGTGGTTAGCGGTTATTCGGTTTTGGATCTTCAGGGAAGGATCGTTACTGCGGATAGGGGAGGGGGGGCAGGTCGCTTTCCAAATTTATCGGAAGGGAACGTGTACATTGTTCGTATGCATGATACAGTAAAGCGTGATATGCATAAGAGATTACTCACAGTTTGCCCGGATATGGGCAATTAGGAATTACAGTCATTAAAAATCAAAAAGATGGCTATATGAGGTATAGGTGTCAATGTTCCAGATTATTTCGAATACCAAAGGCACAAGACTGAAAGCATGAATGATTACTACACATTTTTTCAGAGAAAGGATATGAAAATTTAGTTTCCGATGATTATGAAGAAATTTGATTTAAAAAAGAAAATTGCTGAAAATTATCGTATGTTGTCAATGGATAATTTTATGTTTATACTAAATAACAAAGGCGAATCTTTCGACTCGCCTTAAGTACCTGATATATCAGGGTTTATATTTGGTAGCGGGGGCACGATTTGAACGTACGACCTTTGGGTTATGAGCCCAACGAGCTACCGGACTGCTCCACCCCGCGATATTTCAATGTTTATACCTGCTATTTATTGCAAGTATCGTGCCTTTTTCAACAGGCACATCAAATATAATTGTTCTTATTATCTTTTACAAGAAAATTTTATAATAAATTCCAATATTTTTATTTTGCGAAGATAAATAGTGAAAACTGCAGACACTAAAACCCCTAATGAAATCAAATAATTATAAATTGCATACCCAGAACTCCATGGGAGGTTCGCATGGAGAAAAACCGGATTTCAGGTATGTTTTTTTTGCAGTAACATTATCTGCTCTTACTTCAAGTACCATTTTGCAATAACCAAGCGTAGAGACTTTTTCAGCAATCTTTTTCATAAACCATGATCCGTAACCTTTATTCCGGAATTTTTTATATATAATGAAATCGTGAATATTCAAAAGTTTATTCATTTTAAAAGTTGAATACCCTGAAAAACAAACTGCCATTCCTGCAATAGTATCATCGATCTTGAGGAAAAATACAAGTGAAGTCTGCGATTTGAGCCCCTCAATGAGTTTAAGCCCATCCTTATTATCAATCAAACCAATTTCACCTCCCATGGGATCACAGCGGTATTCATTGATAAGATCAATGATTGCACAGCAATGTTCATGGTTATCCAGATCTGCAGTGATTATGGAAAGTAAGCTTGTGGTCATAATTCTACATAGTCATGAAACATTTCACGAACTTCATTTTCTGAAAAAGTTTTTTTCTCTGATCGAGCGATAATCTGAAGTGTTTTGAGGAATTCACGCAATATTTCAACAGAAACGGAATCTGCTTTATCTCCAAGTATGTGCCTGATTCCACTAATACCACTATGGGTTCCAATACAAAATTTAGATGGTTCATGACCGGTCAGTTCAGGATTGTAAGGTTCATAAGAGTTACGGTTTCTGATAAGACCATTACAATGAATACCCGACTTGTGCAAAAATACTGATTTACCAGTAATTGGCTTATTATCAGGAATTTGGCTTTTAGTAATATCTGCAACTGTTTTACAAATAGATGAGATGGCGCTTGTGTTAAATTTCACGTGCAATGATGTTGTTTCTATAATTGCCATCACAACTTCTTCAAGAGCAGCATTTCCGGCACGTTCACCAATACCATTTACGGTTACAGAGGCATAATCAACTCCGGTTTCAAGAGCGGTTATCGTATTGGCAGTAGCCATACCGAAATCATTATGGCCGTGAAACTCAAGTACTTCACCAGGATTTGTTTTAAGCAGTTGTTCAAACAGTCTTCTGGTTTCCATGGGTGAAAGAATTCCAACAGTATCAGCGATTCTGACCCTTTTGGCACCTGCATCGAGAGCTGTTGAAATGAATTTTTTAAGAAAAGGCAGATCTGCCCGAGTAGCATCCTGTGCTCCGACAGAAACTGCACGCTTATTTGCAAGCGCAATTTTAATCAGCCCAGGTAAACTATCAAGAATGTACTTATCATTGACATGCATTATGTCCATATGTACTGCAGAAACCGGAAAGGAAATATGGATATAGTCACACTCACATGATAAAGCATGATAAATATCCTTTTCGTTTGCTCTGCACCAGCCAATAAAAGTGCATTGAGGAAAAAGGTGTTTTAATTTAATCAAATCAGTTCGTTCCTCTGATCCCATCGCCGGTATGCCAGCTTCAAATGTCCGAATACCAGCATCATAAAGGGCAGAGATTATTGCTGTTTTATCATTGAACGAAAACGATACATGAGGAGCCTGTGCTCCATCACGCAATGTAGTATCTATCAATTCTATATATCTTGGGTTTTCCTTATTGCTTTTCAACATATGGCTGATTTCCAGATCTGGCAATTTTTAAATTAGCCAATTCTATCGAAGTATTCCAGGAGATTGCGGAGCTCGAACATGACATCTCAGGACCTGGAGAACAACTTGATACCGGCGATTGATGGACCAGGTTTCACGTTTTTTGCATCCGCAACTCCGATTAAATCAAATTCAGATTATTATTAGTCAGGTAATCTGATATTTTTCCAACGGTTTTCCCTCTTCAAGTGCATCAAGAACCTCATCGATTTTAGATTCTGTTATTTCACCATACCATAAATTCTGTGGATATATAACCATTACTGGTCCTTTATCGCACAATTTAAGACAACCTGTCATCGATACACTTACCTCATCCATTCCACGATCTGAAAGTTCCTTTTCAAGATACTGAATAAGAGATCCTGCGCCTTTTTTATTGCAGACTCCCTGAGGTGTCCCTGACATTCTGAAACTTGCACATACAAAAATATGGTGCTTTGGTTTTTTCATTTACCAACTCCTTTTTAGATTGATAGTAAAGCCCTTTTCGAGCTGAAGTTCTCCGGTCTGCACGAATAATACTATTACACAAATGTATCGGATAAGAAAAAACAATACAAGGTTTACTTTATCGTACGAAATAGTGTCTCCTCATTCGTTTCCATTCGAATTTCCCCGTTTGTGTTATTTGTGTACATGTAATAAAAAATTCAGTATGCAATACAAGTCATACGAATAAGAATAAGACGATGACACAAAAAAACATGAATAAGATAAAAAGTGTCAATGTTTAATCCTTTCTTGTCTATTCGTTTTTTTTCATTACTGTTATCCGTGTACCTATAATAAAAAAACAGGGGGGTAACACGAATAAGAGAAAAACATTGCAAGGTTTAGTTCTTTTGTGGTCATTCGTGTTTCCTCTTTCGTGTTATCCGTGTATCTTTTACAATATCTCATCCACATCCCTGTCCACCATATCCATCAGAACTGCAGCATTTCTTAACGGTTACTACCGGCTGAGGAGTTTTACCATCCAGTATATTCTGCAGAGCCTGATTGATCATTCCCTCAGTAACAATTACCTTCAAACCGGCATCATTGAGGACTAATTTTGGTGATTGACCGGCCTGGTTTACAAGTATAGTATGACAATCTTTCAACAGATAAGCCAGTTTAACCCACCTGTCAACACCCTCTCCTGGTTGCGGCGCATTACGTACTTCAACAAGAGAAAAGGAGCCCTCTTCAATTTTGAAAACATAAAAATGAGTTGCTCTTCCAAGATGTTCATTAATTAACACACCTTCTCTGCTTGCAACTGCCACACAATTTCGATTTTCAAGAGGATTTAAAGGCATATTGGCTGTCTCTCGTAATAATTCGTTGATAATACTGCTGTTTTGTTCACCAAGTCGTCCTGCTGCATCTGCCCGGCACATCTGACAATGACGAACTACTTCAATGTGTCTCGATGCCTCCCAGCGAACTTTCTGCATTATTTCATGATCCGGTTTTTTCATCTCAGCAAAAGGTGTCCCATCAACCGGATTAAGTGGAAGACAATTTATGACATCTGCACCCAGCATCTTCATTTTTTCTGCAACTAACCGGATATGATTATCATTTATTCCTGGTATTACAATGGAATTAATCTTGATGATGATATTATGTGTTTTTAATGCACTGATAGATAGAATTTGATTGTCCAGAAGCACCTTTGCGGCATCCAGCCCACGGTACACCTTATTTTTATACCGGGCCCATGATATGATTTGAGCGCCAATCGACGGGTCTATGGCATTTACAGTGACCGTAACATGGTTAACACCTATATCTGCAAGCATTTGCACATATTCTGGAAGTCCAAGGCCATTTGTGGCAACACAGAGCAGCATATCAGGGAAGTGCTTCTTTACAAGCTTCAGTGTCTCAATGGTGATGTCCCCCTGAGCAAATGGATCACCCGGACCGGCGATTCCTGCAACAGAAACCGCTACATCAATATGTGTCTGTACTCTTTTCAGATAATACAAAGCCTGAGCAGGTGAGAGTAATGCGCTTGTCACACCAGGCCTGCTTTCATTCACACAATCGTACAGCCGGTTGCAGTAATTGCATTGAATATTGCATTTGCCCGCAACCGGAAGATGCACTCGTCCATGGGTAGAAAGAGCCTCAGGATTATAACAGGGGTGTCTGGATCCGTTCATGATGTTTTTCTCCTTTACATATAGCTGTAACCATCAGGAATATTTTCCTGCTTTCGTGATAACAGTGCATTAACAATTTTATCGAGGAGGTTCATAGCTCCTTCATATCCGCATATTTGAACACGTGAAGCACCAAAACGATCATGAACAGGAAACCCGACTCTTACAAGGGGTATATTGTGTTTAATTGAAATATGATTACCTTTTCCTGTTCCGATCATCAAATCAGGTTTAAGATCTTTTACCATCTGTTCTACAGTGTCAAAATCAGTATCTTCAATAATAGTGATATTCTGTCTTTTATCATAGGTGATTCTTTTCTCGATTTCAAAACAGATCTGACCTTCGGAAGCACACAAGACAGGAAGCATCCCGATTTCACAGCAAAATGCCGCTATAGACGGTACCATTTCTTCATCACCGAAAACCACAGCCCGGATGCTGCTGACATATTTATGTGCATCGATATAGCTGTCAATGCAGCGATTTCTTTGCTTTTGAAGAGATACTGGTATCTTTTTGCCAGAAACAGAATTAAGCAACTTTAAAAAAAGATCTGTTGCTTCGATTCCAATTGGCATATCAATTTTACAATACCTTGTTTGGAAATTATTTCGCAAATAAACACCTGCACTGTTTTCTCTTGAATTCCCCAGGTCGATATAGGTGGCATTCATTGATGCAGCCTCTTTTATGGAGCACAAAGGAGTCCCCCCTTCAGGTATGGGTGTATACTCTTTCCATATGCCGCTATCAAGTGTTTCAGAATAATCTGGAAGCAAGACCGGATGTATGTCGAACAGATTGCAGAGTGAGATTATATATCTCAGGTCAGCAGGTGATAGTATCGGTGTTTCGATAAAGATTTTGGATGAATCGGATTCTTCAATACAGCATGACTTTACTATAGCAGTTATCGTATCATGAAATCCGATTACATGTGAACTTCTGAAGGATGGTGTCGATACCGGTATCAAGGTAACCGGTACCATTTGCCTGATTCTGTGTATCATCTGGCTGAGATCATCACCAATCGTTTCAGTGAGGCATGATGTAGCTATTCCGATAACTTCCGGGTTGTATTTAAGCAGTACATTATTAACAGATTCAATCAAATTTGATTCCCCGCCAAATATCGCTGTTTCCTCACTGAAACTTGATGAAGCAATATCCATTGGTTCTCTGAAATGACTTATTAAATATCTGCGTATATATGTAGCACATCCCTGCGAACCATGGATCAGCGGCATACATTTATATATACCTCTGAAAGCCAGACAAGCACCAAGCGGAGTGCAGAGTCTGCAGGGGTTTACAGTAACATAAGGATCTTTTTCTTTTCTTTTAAACATATTCGTCTGATCCTTTCCTTGGTGCAAATTTCCATACAGGACTGCTCACACTGAGACTAACTTCGCGTGCGAAGTTTATCATACCTTCAAAACCGGCAAGTCCTATTTTCCTTTCGTGATTGTGATCACAAAAAGCAATTCCAAGTTTATATGCAAGTGGTCGTTCTTTGACACCACCTATAAAAAGGTCGGCCTTTTTTTCAATAATGAATTTAGACAGTTCTACCGGATTTGAGTCATCAACCAGGATCGTACCATTATCGCACAATGTTTTGAGTGCTTCGTAATCCTCTTTACCACCAGTCTGCGTTCCGGCAAGGATTGTCTGTATGCCAAGAATTCTTAATGCTTTGATCAGCGAGATAGCCTTAAAAGCACCTCCGACATAGAGTGCAGCCTTTTTACCCTGACAAATTTTACGGTAATCCTCAAGCAGGGGAGAAATCTGCTTTATTTCACTTGTAATTAGAGCTCTGGTATTGTCAAGTACACTTTTATCACTAAAGAAATCAGCCGTGTCGTATAAGGCTTTTGCAGTATCATCGATACCGGAAAATGAAACATTAATGTATGGTATACCGTACTTTTCGCGCATTTTTTTTGACAGATACTGCATTGAACCGGCACACTGAACTATATTTAACTGAGCGGTATGTGCCCGTTTTATCTGCTCAACCCTTGAATCTCCGGTGAGTGTTGCAATCACCTGCAGTCCCATTTGTTCAAAGTATTTTTTTATTACCCAGATTTCACCTGCTATATTAAAGTCTCCCAGAATATTTACACTCAAGGGGACCTTCTCAGAGTTTTCGGTTCCTATAAGGTGCATCAATGCATCACAGGCAGCTCTGTAACCATCCTTTTTAGTTCCTTTGAAGCCTTCGGATTGCACCGGTATCACAGGTATACCTGTTTTTTTGCCAACTGCTTTACATACAGCTCCGACGTCATCACCAATAATACCGGCGATACATGTCGAGTAAACAAATGCAGCTTTCGGGTTGTATTTTTCGATAAGAGTCAAGAGTGCTTTATTCAGTTTTGCCCCACCGCCATAAATAACTTCTTTTTCCCTGAGGTCGGTACAGAAACTGGAACGATGTAATTGCGGACCACTTGAAAGTGATCCGCGTATATCCCATGTGTATGCTGCACATCCAATTGCTCCGTGAACAAGATGAAGTGCGTCGGCGATTGGATAAAGAACCACCCTTGAACCGCAGAAAGTACAAGCACGCTGAGATACTGAACCTGCAGTACTTACCCTGTCACATTTCATTTCAAAGGAATCGATCCCTTTTTCAAAGATCTGTAAGGTACGGGCTTTTAAAAAACCGGAATCTATCTGTGCCATAATTAACTACATCCGCTACATTACAAGTTCAAACTGTTCCTCAGGAGCATGTCGGTCCTGATAATCCATTAAAGCATTAAGCATTTTCTCTACAAGCCGCAAAGCGCCTTTGTATCCGACTGTGGGGAAATACTGGTGTCCGATGCGGTCGTAAATGGGAAAGCCTATTCTTATAAGGGGTATATCCATATCACGGGACATATATTTCGCATATGTATTACCCATTATCAGATCAACTTTTTCATTCTTGATCAATTGATGCAAATAGAAATAATCTGAAGACTCACGGACATTGATCGTATCCGTTCCGGCAGCTTCCTTTACACGAGAAATAAATTTTTTGCCCGGAGTTCCGGTAATGACATGTCGTACCGAGAATCCAAGATCAGTGAGAAACTCTGTTAAAGCAACCAAATGATCAGGGTCTCCTACAAGTGCAACTTTCTTCTGATAGAAATACTGCTGCATATCAATAATTGCATCGATAACCTTACCTCTCTCGATCTCAAGTTCATCATCGATAACTCCACCAAGTCTTTTCAATGTTTCTACAAACTTGTCGGTGGCACGTATGCCTATTGGAAGCTTCAGGAGTTCATACGGCACGCCGCATTTTGTATCAAGTAATTTTGCCGCAGGTCCGGATGCAACAGGTCCAAGAGCAAGAGTTGCCCTGGCAAATCCGGTAGTTTTCAGACTGTCAACAGTAGTACCTCCTTTCGGATACATCTCATAGTGACCATTATGTAGACCATTAAGAACCCCTGATGTATCCGGAAAAAGCACAGAATCCAATCCCATCAATTTAACAATTCTCTTGAGCTCTTCCATATCTGATGGTTCTACAAAACCTGGAATAATATTGATATGGTTACTTTTTTTGCCAGGTTCGGAAAACCCTTCAACGAAAACTTTAACCATATTGGCAAATCCTATCACATGTGAACCAATGTAGCTTGGAGTGCTCGCTCTGATAATGTATTTACCTTCCGGAATTCTGCCTTCATCATGTGCTTTTGCAATAATCTGCGCGACATCGTCACCAATAGTTTCTGACAGGCATGTAGTATGAATCGCAAGAACATCTGGATTGTAAAGGTTGAAAATATTGGTAATTCCTTCAAGAAGGTTTGCCTGACCGCCAAAAACCGATGCACCTTCAGTAAAAGAACTGGTTGAAGCCATCACCGGTTCTTTGTAATGTCTGGTCAGACTGCTGCGGTGATATGCGCAACATCCCTGAGAACCGTGACTGTGTGGAAGACAGCGATGAATCCCCAAAGAAGCATACATCGCACCTACCGGCTGGCAAGTTTTTGCTGGCTGTATAGTCAATGCTTCACGTTCAACAATTGTATCTGGTGTATGTCTAAGTAACATAGTCTTTCCTTCCTTTGTCATTCCCATCCGTATTTTGCTGTCAGTTGTGGTTCATCATGCCAGGGTGCTTTTACCATACCCCAGATTTTTGAATTTATCATCCGGTCAATTTCTTTATAAAAATTTATGGCGCCTTTGAACCCTGCATATGGCCCCTGATAGTCGTAGCTGTGCAGCTGTTTCATCGGAATACCATACTTCTGAACAACATATTTTTCTTTGATTCCGGCACAGAACAGGTCAGGATGATACTTTTCTATCAATAGATCCAGCTCATGATGATTTAAATCATCGATGATAAGTGTTTCGCTTGGCATTTCCGGCATCATCCCCTCATAGTCACTAAACCGAATACCTTCTTTTGCAAGTCGTTCAAGTTCTTCCTTTGATTTTCTTGGCCGATAAGCAACCGGATCAGCTTCAACTGTCAGCTCTTCAATGTTTCGAGTATCAGCATCAACCTTGATGGAAGGAATAACTTTACGACCTTCATAATCATCCCTGTGTGCAAACTCATATCCGGCAGCAACTGTTTTGATACCGATTTCATTTAAAATATCCTGGTAGTGATGTGCCCGGCTGCCACCTACAAACAGAACTGCTGTTTTACCTTCACATCGTTTTTTAATCTCACGCCTTACAGTGTCCACTTCTTCCATCTCTTCTTTTATCACATTTTCAACCTTTGAAATAAGGTCTTTATCACCAAAATACAGTGCTATTTTCCTGAGAGATTTCGCAGTAGATTCAGCACCAATAAAATTTACCTTAAACCAAGGTATTCCATATTTCTTTTCCATCATTTCTGCCATATAGTTAATCGATCTATGGCACATTACAACATTCAGATCGACATTATGAGCACTCACGAATTCATCATAAGAAGAATTGCCGCTGAATGTAGCATGAAGCGTCAAACCGGTTTTTTTAAAGATTCTTTCGATCTCAAATGCATCACCGCCAATATTATACTCTCCCAGAAGGTTAAAACGAAAATCACCTTCTTTTTTCAAATCTCCCTGTCCGATAACATCAGTAAAGATTTTATTGTTAGCGATATGGTGACCGGCAGATTGACTGACTCCTTTGTAACCTTCACAACTGAATCCAAAAATATTGATATCTGGATATTTCTGCTCCATTTCACGGCACACAGCATGTATATCATCGCCTATCAATCCAACCGGACATGTAGCAAATATGCCGATCGCTTTGGGATGAAATATTGCAATCGCCTCTTCAATTGCTTTTTTAAGTTTCTTTTCACCTCCGAAAATGATGTTTTCATCCTGCATATCGGTAGACATGGCATAGGGCATGTAATTTGGATCGTTTTCGGTGTAAGGTCTGGTCTGGTTCCGTCGAGTCAACCAGCTGTAGAATGCACAGCCGATAGGACCGTGGGTTATCTGCAGAATGTCTCTGGTGGGTCCGAGAACAACACCTTTACAGCCAGCATAAGCGCATCCCCTCATGGTGATAATTCCGGGAATGGTGCGTATGTTAGCCTGTATCTCCGGGACACTCTCATCCTGTTTGACATCATTGGCTATTATCTGTTTCATCCGGCGTCTGGCAAGTTTCGTCGGGTATGTCTGTATTATTTCCTGCTTAACCATTGATGCTGAAATATGCTCACTCATAATATCCTCCTTCAAATTTCATCAAGAACCGAATCACCATCTTCACCGGTTCTGACTCTATACGCCTGATAAACCGGACATACAAAAATTTTCCCATCACCAGATTTCCTGGTTTGATTTGTTTGGATTATGGTTGATACGACTTTCTGAACAAGTTTATCAGGAACAATAACCGAAAGCATCCGCTTCGGTACGAGCCTTTGGGATTGACCAAGCTGCGATATAGCTTCTTCATATCCTTTCTCAGCACCTTCAAGTACTTTAAAATCGACAATTCCCTTTCCACGTCCCAGACATTCACGTGCATTCATCGAACTTATACCGGCATTAGACAAAGCTCTTTTTGTTTCGTTAATTTTGTTCATCCGTATTACCGCTAAAACTTCTTTCATATATTTATCTCCTTCGGTTCTGTATCAGAAGTCTCTTTGATACCAGAGCTGACAGTGTAGACTTCGGTAACAGGCGAAACAAAAATTTTTCCATCACCAAATGAGCCTTTTTCCCCTGTACGGGCCACCTTAATAACTGTACGTACAACGAAATCCTTATCACGATCAGGTACGACAGTTATCAGCATTTCCTTTGGAATTTCGTCATAGGTTACTTCACCTATTTTTATTCCACGTTGCTTTCCACGCCCCACGACAGAAACTTTTGTCACAGCAGGATATCCCGCCTCCATTAAAGCTGAGAGTACGGAATCAACCTTTTCTGGACGAATGATAGAACGAATCATAACCATAATCAGAATCCTTTCATGTGAATTACATCTGTTCAGTTAGCAATACCATACTCGATCAGCAGTTTTTCTAGATCATCTGTATGCATTGGTTTTGGAATTACAAACATTTTGTTTTCATCAATTTTTTTGGCAAGTGCCCTGTATTCATCCGCCTGCGGATGGGTTGGATCAAAATCGATAACGGTTTTTCTGTTGATCTCAGCCTTTTGTACCATATTGTCACGAGGTACAAAATGGATCATCTGGGTACCGAGTTTTGCGGCAAAAGCTTCAATCATCGCTCTTTCATTATCAACTTTACGGCTATTGCAGATTAGCCCGCCAAGCCGGACACCACCTGCTTCGGCAAACTTTACAATACCTTTACAGATATTATTAGCAGCATACATTGCCATCATTTCTCCTGAGCAGACGATATAGATTTCTTCTGCTTTGCCCTCACGGATAGGCATTGCAAATCCACCGCACACAACGTCCCCAAGAACGTCATAGAACACATAATCAATCTTCTGACTTTCAGCATATGCGCCAAGTTGCTCCAATAGGTTGATCGATGTAATAATTCCACGACCGGCACATCCAACTCCTGGTTCAGGACCTCCAGATTCAACGCAGATGGTATTTTTAAATCCGCGTTTTCTGATATCGTCGAGTTCAACGTCTTCACCTTCTTCCCTCAAAGTGTCAAGCACAGTCCTCTGCGCAAGACCACCCAGGAGTAACCGGGTCGAATCTGCTTTCGGGTCACAACCAACCACCATTACCTGCTTTCCAGCTTCAGCCAGTCCGGCAACTGTGTTTTGTGTTGTAGTTGACTTCCCAATACCGCCTTTGCCATAAATGGCCACTTTACGCATAAAATCTCCTT